>NZ_JASJSQ010000143.1:0-8205 GCF_030236855.1 Stenotrophomonas maltophilia group sp. Smal13 | reverse complement strand
CGGGGGTGGCAACGTCGGTGTTGCTGTGGGCGGCAGCCTGGCGCTGGCGCAGCAGGCGGTTGGCCACATCCAGCCAGGCCAGCGCGGAGGCTTCGATGATGTCCTTGCTGGTGCCGGTGCCGTCGTACTCCACGCCCTCGTGGCGCACGCTCAGATTGGCTTCGCCGCGCGCATCGGCGCCGATGCCGACGCTGTGCACGTGGTAGCTGTCCAGCATCAGCTGCACGCCGGTAGCGGCCGACAGCGCGCCGAACAGCGCATCGACCGGGCCGTCGCCCTGCGCGGTCTCGGCCACGCGATTGCCGTCCGGGTCGGACAGTTCCACCAGCGCATTGGCGCGGCTGCCGACGTCGCTGATGGTCATCGACGCCAGGCGATAGCCCTGCGCGTTGGAGCCACCTTGCATCAGCGTCTGCAGGTCGGCATCGGTGACCACGCGCTGCTGTTCGCACAGGCCCTTGAACTGCTCGAATACCAGCTTCAGTTCGTCTTCGTCCAGCCAGAAGCCCAGCGCACGCAGGCGTGCTTCGACGGCGGCGCGACCACTGTGGCGGCCCAGCACCATCTGCGAATCTTCCCAGCCCACGTCTTCCGGACGCATGATTTCGTAGGTGCCGCGGTGGCGCAGCATGCCGTGCTGGTGGATGCCCGATTCGTGGGCGAAGGCATTGGCACCGACGATGGCCTTGTTGCGCTGTACCGGCATGCCGACCAGGCGCTGCAGCAGCTGCGAGGTGCCGACGATGCGCGGGGTGTTGATCGAACTGTCCTGTTCGTAGAAGGCCTGGCGCACCTTCAGCACCATCGCGATCTCTTCCAGCGAACAGTTGCCGGCGCGCTCGCCGATGCCGTTGACGGTGCACTCGACCTGGCGTGCACCGCCTTCGATGGCGGCCAGCGAGTTGGCCACGGCCAGGCCCAGGTCGTTGTGGCAGTGCGCGCTGAAGATCACATTGGCGGCATTCGGCACGTCGGCGACGCCGGCGATGACCTGCTGGAACATCGCGCGGATCTCTTCCGGCGTGGTGAAGCCGACGGTGTCGGGCAGGTTGATGGTGGTGGCGCCGGCAGCGATGGCCACGCGCGCGACTTCGATCAGGTAGTCCAGCTCGGTGCGGGTGGCATCCTCGGCCGAGAATTCGACATCGTCGATATAGGACCGGGCCAGCGATACGTGCTTGCGTACCGACTCCAGTACCTGCTCGCGGGTCATCCGCAGCTTGTGCTCGCGGTGCAGCGGGCTGGTCGACAGGAACACGTGCAGGCGCGGGTTGGCCGCGGCCTCCAGCGCACGTGCGGAGGTTTCGATGTCGGCCTGCAGGCAGCGCGACAGCACCGCCAGGGTCAGGCTCGGGCGGCGCAGTTCGCGGCCGATCAGTGCCATCGCCTCACGGTCGGACTGCGAGCTGGCCGGGAAGCCGGTCTCGATGATGTCCACGCCCAGTTCGTCCAGCGCACGCGCCATCACCAGCTTCTGCGGCGGGCTCATGCTGCAGCCGGGGGACTGCTCGCCGTCACGCAGGGTGGTGTCGAAGATGCGGATGCGCGGGGTGGTAATTCGTTCGATGGTGGTCACAGGGAAATCTCCTCGACAGCGGGTGCGACGGCTTGCAGGGGGGAAGGGGAAGAGGTGGGGGAAGCGATGGCGCTGGCCTTGGCGGGCGAGCGCGGTGTTTCGCTGCGCCGTCGCCGTGGTTTGCGTGGCGGGCGCGGGCGGATGTCGGTGAGCAGGCCGGCGAGGACGCCGGCATCGATGTTGCCGCCGGAGACCACCGCACACTTGCGGCGGCCGGCGACGCGGCGGCCGGCGGCCAGCGCCAGCGCACCGGCGCCCTCGGCGATGATGTGTTCTTCCAGTGCCAGGCGGACCAGGGTTTCGCGTAGTTCGGCTTCGCGCACGATCACCACATCGTCCAGCAGCGAGGTGCACAGGCGGCGGGTCAGGAAGCCGGGAATCTTCACCCGCACGCCGTCGGCCAGCGAAGCAACGGGGGCGATCTCGCGCACGTCACCGCGGATCGCGCGGGCCATCGAATCGACGCCTTCCACCTGCGCGCCCACCACGCGGACGCCCTGCGATTTCAGTGCCAACGCAACGCCGGAGGCCAGCCCGCCGCCGCCGATCGGCACGATCACCACGTCCGGCGCGTGTGCGGCCAGCTCGATGCCGACCGTGCCCTGGCCGGCGATCACGTCGGCATCGTCGAACGCGGACAGGAAGCGGTAGCCGTGGCGTTGTGCCAGTTCGACCGCGAAGGCGTAGGCCTCGTCATAGCTGGTGCCGTGCTGGCGCACGGTCGCGCCCCAGTGGGCGACGCCGGCGATCTTGGTGGCGGGCGCGCCATGCGGCATCACGGTGATGGCCGGCACGTCCAGGCGGTAGGCCGCCCACGCCACGCCCTGGGCATGGTTGCCGGCCGAGGCGCAGATCACTGGCCGGGTATCGCCGCGCTCGCGGCCGGCCAGCAGCGCATTCAATGCGCCGCGTACCTTGTAGGAACCGGTGCGCTGCAGGTTCTCCAGCTTCAGCCAGGTACCGAAGCGTTCGGCATGGTGCAGCGGGGTGGGCGGCAGGAAGCGGCGCAGACGAGCCTGCGCCGCCAGTACGTCGGCGACGCTTACGTCGCCGACATCGCTTTCCTGGCTGGTGTCAGCGGCCGGCATGGGCCACCAGCGCAGTGCAGAAGACCGCCGCATGCGGGCACGGGCGGCGAAGAAGACGCCTCCGTACCGGCACCGTGGTCGCTACGGTACGGGTGTTCATACGGATGCTCCTTCCACGGCGGTGACCTGCACGGACACGCAGTCGTAGATCTTCTCGATCTGCCGGCACAGCGTTTCCGCCGGACGCTGGCCATCCACCACCAGCTGCAGGTGCCAGCGGCCATCGTCGGCGGCCACCGGCGCACCGCTGATCGCACGCGGCGCGAAGCCACGGCGTTCGGCCATGCCGATCACGCGCAGCAGCGCGCCTTCGGCCGGGTGCAGCACCAGGTCAAGCCGGTATTGCATTGGGGGTCTCCTGGCGGGCATGGGCGGGGTTGCTTTCCAGCATCGTGCTGTTGGCGGTGTTCGGCGGCACCAGCGGCCACACGTTGGCGCGTGCATCGATGGCCACGTGCAGCAGCGCCGGGCCTGGTTCGGCCAGCAGTGCGGCCAGGCCGCCTTCCACGTCGTCGCGGTTGTCGATGCGGGTGGCGGCGATGCCGAACACCTGTGCCAGTGCCACGAAGTCCGGGTTGTCGGACAGGTCGATCTCGCTGTAACGCTCGGCGAAGAACAGCTCCTGCCACTGCCGCACCATGCCCAGCGAACTGTTGTCCAGCAGCACGATCTTCACCGGCAGGCGGCAACGCGCGATGGTGGCCAGCTCCTGCACGTTCATCATGAAGCTGCCGTCGCCGGAGACCAGCACCACGGTGCGCTCGGGGCATGCGAACTGCGCACCCATCGCGGCCGGCAGGCCGAAGCCCATGGTGCCCAGCGCGCCACTGGTCAGATGATTGCGCGGGTGGTTGAAACGGCAGTGCTGGGCGACCCACATCTGGTGCTGGCCGACATCGCAGGCGATCACCGCATCGGCCGGTGCCAGCTCACTCAGGCGCTTCAGCAGGGCCGGTGCGTAGATGTGCTGGCCCGGCGCGTCGTAGCGTGCGGCGAAGCGATCGCGATGCTGTGCACAGCGCTTGCGCCATGCGTCCTGGTGGGCCTTGGGGGAGGGGAAGGCCGCACGCAGGGCGCGGATGGCATGGCCGACGTTGCCGGGCACGGCGACGTCGGCGCTGCGCAGCTTGGAGATCTCGTAGGCGTCGGCGTCGATGTGGACGACGCGGGCGAACGGTGCGAACTCGGCCAGCTTGCCCGTGGCACGGTCGTCGAAGCGCGCACCCAGCACCAGCAGCAGGTCGCTTTCCTGCACCGCCATGTTGGCCGCGCGGGTACCGTGCATGCCCAGCATGCCCAGCGACTGCGGGTGGTTGGCCGGCAGTGCGCCCAGCCCACGCAGGGTCATCACCGTGGGGATGGCACTGGCCTCGACGAAGTCGCGCAGGTCCTGCACCGCGTCGCCCAGCGCGATGCCCCCACCGGCGTAGACCACCGGCTTTTCGGCGGCTGCCAGTGCGGCGATGGCCTCGGCGATGGCCGCTTCGGCCGGCGCAGGCGGCGGCTCGATGCTGCTCGGCACGTGCGCTGGCAGATGACTGGCATCGGCCAGCTGCACGTCCTTGGGCAGGTCGATCAGCACCGGGCCGGGCCGGCCTTCGCGGGCGATGCGGAACGCATCGGCGACCACGCGCGGCAGGTCATCGACGCTGCGCACCAGCCAGCTGTGCTTGACGATCGGCATCGTCAGGCCGAACACATCCAGTTCCTGGAAGGCGTCGGTGCCCAGCAGCGGCGTGCCGACCTGACCGGTGATGCAGACCATCGGTACCGAATCCAGCATCGCATCGGCAATGCCGGTGACCAGGTTGGAGGCGCCCGGGCCGGAGGTGGCCACGCAGACACCCACCTGGTTGCTGGCGCGGGCAAAACCGTTGGCGGCCAGCGCCGCGCCCTGCTCATGGCGTACCAGGATGTGCTTCAGCGACGAATCCACCAGCGCGTCGTAGAACGGCATGATGGTGCCACCGGGATAGCCGAACAGCGTGCGGACGCCTTCGGCCTCCAGCGCCTGGGTCAGCCAGCGCGCGCCGTTGGGCGGCGCGCTGCGATGTGTCGAAGAGTTCATGGGGGAACCTTGCAAAGCGGGTGGGGGAGGGCCGCGCGGTTACGCGGCCTGTCCTTGCAACCAGACCATCTTGGCGCGCAGTTCCTTGCCTACCTTCTCGATCGGGTGCTCCAGGTCGGCCTGCTTGAACCTGTTGTAGTTCGGCAGGCCCGCTTCGTACTCGGCCACCCAGTTCTTGGTGAAGGTGCCGTCCTGGATGTCCTTCAGCACTTCCTTCATGCGCGCCTTGGTGCCGGCGTCGATCACCCGCGGGCCGCTGACGTAGTCGCCGTACTGCGCGGTCTCGGAGATGAACTCCAGCATGCGCGAGATGCCGCCTTCGTAGAACAGGTCCACGATCAGCTTCAGTTCGTGCAGCACTTCGTAATAGGCGATCTCCGGCTGGTAACCGGCTTCGACCAGGGTTTCGAAACCGGCCTGCACCAGTGCCGAGGCACCGCCGCACAGCACCGCCTGCTCGCCGAACAGATCGGTCTCGGTCTCTTCCTTGAAGGTGGTCTGGATCAGGTTGGCGCGAGCGCCGCCGAGGCCGGCCGCATAGGCCTGCGCGTGCTGCGCAGCCTTGCCGCTGACATCCTGGTAGACCGCCCAGATGCACGGTACGCCGCGCCCGATCTCATACTCACGACGCACCAGCGCACCCGGGCCCTTCGGCGCAACCAGCACCACGTCCAGGTCGGCGCGCGGCTCGATCATGCCGTAGTGCACGTTCAGGCCATGCGCGAACAGCAGGCAGGCGCCCTGCTTCATGTTCGGCGCCAGCACGTCGTTGTAGAGCTTCTTCTGCACCATGTCCGGGGTCAGCACGGCGACCAGGTCGGCGTCTTTCACCGCTTCAGCGGGCGCGATCACGGTGAAGCCATCGGCCTGCGCCTTGGCTTCGGTCGGGCCGCCCGGACGCAGGCCTACCACCACATCGAAGCCGGATTCACGCAGGTTCAGCGCGTGGGCGCGGCCCTGGCTGCCGTAGCCGATGACGGCGATCTTGGTCTGGGGCAGGTCGTTGGTGCTCATGGGGGAGGTTCCTTGCGGTGGGAAAAAAAAAGAACGGCCGGTCGTCGAGGTGACGTGCCGGCCGGTCAGGGGAAAGCGGTGGAGGAGGCGCCGCGCGTTGCACAGGCACAGCCACCACGAGGCGTCGCGGTGGTGCAGGTCCGGGTTGTGCGATCGGCGTTGTGCATGGTGGTTGCGTCTGAAACCAGGTTCTGAAATGAAAAAACCCGCACCGGGGCGGGTGCGGGTTTTTGAAGAGTTCCGGTGTGTTTGTTGCTTACACGCTGGCTCGTCCCGCACCTGTTGGTTGGGTAATAAGTACGAGCACAAGAATCGAACGCAGCGAAGCGGCGCCGATGTCGGCGGCTTCGATGTGGGTTCGCGGTGGCGTGTTGTGATGCAACATGTGATCGAGAGAAACACAGCCGTTTCGGCGCTGTCAACCCTCGCAACGGATTTTCCATCGGTTTCCGCTGCATCCAGCGGAATCGCTTGCGGCACAAGGATGGTTGCCGCTGAAAGTGTTTCGGTGAACCCCAATTCACTCCTTTCAGGGCAGTTTTTGCGCGGAATTCGGCGGATTTTCGCCTTGGTGGGGGCGGACCTTCCGCACCCCATCCCAGGATCAACGTCCATGACCTCTGCCCGATACCGCATGCAGGCCGCAGCGGCGAAGATCGAGGGACCACCCTTCCATCGGAACCCGACCGTGTCCCGACGCCTTGCCCGTTCCCTGCTGGCCGCTGCTCTGCTGGCCGCTGTGCCCGCACTGTCTTCCGCCGCCGACCGCATCACCGGCCACACCTTTGCCACGCGTTCGGAGGTGATCGCCCCGCATGCGATGGCTGCCACTTCACAGCCGCTGGCCACCCAGATCGCGCTGGACGTGATGAAGGGCGGTGGCTCGGCGGTGGACGCGGCGATCGCCGCCAACGCCGCGCTCGGCCTGATGGAGCCGACCGGCAACGGCATCGGCGGCGACCTGTTCGCCATCGTCTGGGACCCGAAGACGCAGAAGCTCTATGGCTACAACGGTTCGGGCCGTTCGCCGAAGTCACTCACCCTGGCCGAGTTCCAGCGCCGTGGCCTGAAGGACATCCCGGCTACCGGCCCGCTGCCGGTCTCCGTGCCCGGCGCAGTCGATGGCTGGTTCGCGCTGCACGACCGCTTCGGCCGCAAGCCGATGGCCGACAACCTGGCGCCGGCGATCCGCTACGCCCGCGAGGGCCATCCGGTGGCCGAGGTGATCGCCTACTACTGGGACCGCTCGGTGCCCAAGCTGTCGCAGTATCCGGGGTTCAAGGAACAGTTCACGATCAACGGCCATGCCCCGCGCAAGGGCGAGATGTGGAAGAACCCGAATCTGGCCAGCACGCTGCAGAAAATCGCCGACGGCGGTCGTGATGCCTTCTACAAGGGCGATATCGCCCGCAACATCGGCGACTACTTCAAGGCCAACGGCGGCTTCCTGAGCTACCAGGACATGGCCGACCACCACGGTGAGTGGGTCGAACCGGTCAGCAGCAACTACCGTGGCTACGACGTGTGGGAGCTGCCGCCGAACAGCCAGGGCATCGCCGCGCTGCAGATCCTCAACGTGCTGGAAGGCTACGACTTCTCGAAGATTCCCTTCGGTTCACCGGAGCATGTGCACCTGTTCGTTGAAGCGAAGAAGCTGGCCTTCGCCGATCGCGCGCGCTTCTATGCCGACATGGCGTTCCAGCCGGCGCCGGTGCAGAAGCTGATTTCCAAGGACTACGCCGCACAGCGCCGCGCGCTGATCTCGATGGACAAGGCGCTGAAGGAAGTGCAGCCGGGCACGCCGAAGCAGCTGGAGGAGGGCGACACGATCTACATGACCGTGGCCGACGCCGACGGCATGATGGTTTCGCTGATCCAGTCCAACTACCGTGGCATGGGCAGCGGCATGGCACCGCCCGGTCTGGGTTTCATCCTGCAGGACCGTGGCGAGATGTTCGTGCTGCAGAAGAACCATCCCAACGGCTACGCGCCGGGCAAGCGTCCATTCCAGACCATCATCCCGGCGTTCATCACCAAGGGCGGCAAGCCGTATGCCAGCTTCGGCGTGATGGGCGGCGCGATGCAGCCGCAGGGCCACGCGCAGATCGTGATGAACCTGGTGGATTTCGGGATGAACCTGCAGGAAGCCGGTGATGCACCGCGCATCCAGCACGAGGGCTCGACTGAACCGACAGGTCAGGCCACGGCGATGACCGACGGTGGTGAAGTGAATCTGGAAACCGGGTTCCCGTACGAGACGGTGCGTGCGTTGATGCGCAAGGGGCATCGCATCGTGTTCGCCGATGGTCCGTATGGCGGGTATCAGGCGATCATGCGTGATCCGGAATCCGGCGTTTACTACGGTGCGTCTGAGAGTCGAAAGGATGGGCAGGCGGCGGGGTATTGAGGTTTCCCGGCCACCGGGCGGAGCCCCCTCTGCGGTGATGGTTCGTGGAAGC
>NZ_JASJSQ010000142.1:0-8392 GCF_030236855.1 Stenotrophomonas maltophilia group sp. Smal13 | reverse complement strand
GGTAGGTGTCGACCTTGGTCGACACACCGCTGTTGGTAGGTGTCGACCTTGGTCGACACACCGCTGCTGGTAGGTGTCGACCTTGGTCGACACGCCGCTGTGGTAGGTGTCGACCTTGGTCGACACGGACGGAAACAAGAAGGGGTCAGTTCCCTTTCCCTGCGGGAAAGGGCTCTGACCCCATCTGTGTGCTGCCTTGGCGTGTTACCAGTTCGGGTCTTCGGCCGGGGCGGCAGCGGGCTTGGGCTTCGGCTTGGCCGCCGGGCGCGCGGCGGCGGCCGGTGCAGCCGAGGCCGTTGCGCCGGCAGCGGCAGCGGCCGGCTTGCTGCCCAGCTTCTGGCGCAGTTCAATCTGGCCCGGACGGAAGCCGCCGCGCATGGCGTCGACGCCGTCTTCGATGGTGCCGTACGAGGTCTGTGCAGCCACGCGGTCGATGCGGATGGTGCAGCACGGGTGTTCGCTGCGGCCCAGCGAGCGACCGGTCTGCGGGTCCTTCAGTTCTTCGCCCAGGCGCACGGCCTGCCAGCGCTGGCCGGCCTGCACGGTGTCACCGCCCTGGCTCAGCACCACCTGGTCTCCGTCCACCGAAACCACCGACACCGGGAACAGCGTGGTGACGATGGTGGTGCCGATCTGGCCGGACAGCGATTCCATCATCGCCGCGGCCATGTTGCGGCCGTTGACCACGCGCGGCAGGGTGCTCGGGCCGGTCGAGGCCAGCTGGTGATCGAAGCTGTCGGACATCACCACCTGGCCGGTGGTGGCGTTGATCAGGCGCAGGGTAATGCGGCCGCCTCCGGAGTACGAGGTCACCTGGCGGTCGGACATGCGCAGGTTGCGCACGCTGCGCGGGTACTCGAAGCGTTCGATGGTCGGGATCAGGATCAGGTCGGTCGCCAGCTGCTGGCCGACGCGTGCGGTGTCCTGCAGGCGCACGTTGCCGCTGTTGATGTGGTCGATCTCGGCCTGCAGTTCGTCGCCGAACTCTCGGTCCAGCACGATGAAGCGCTGGGTCTGGGTCAACGTGTCGGACAGGCGTGCGCGGATCGCGTCGGCCACTTCGTCCGCGTCCACGCGCCCGTCGCCCACGGCATAGCTGCCGGCCTTGGTGCGCGGCAGTGCAACCACGATCTTCGGCTTGCCCTGCTCGTCCGGCGCGCGGTACTGGGCAATCTGTGCGCGCACGCGCACCTTCCAGTAGCTGCGCATGCTGCGATGGGTCACGTCGGAATCGAACGAACTGGCGCCACGCTTGGCATCGACGTTGACCTTCTCGTCGTAGCTTTCCCTGACGCTGGCCGAGGCCGAACCGCTCTTGGCCGATGCTTCGCCGGAGGCACTGGCCGACGCCGAGCCCTTGAAGCTCCAGCCTTCGTCGCTGGCGCGCACGCGGGCGATGGTTTCCTCGTCCAGCTGCCGTACTTCATCCTGCGACAGTATTTCATAGCCCAGCACCGCGCCCTGCGAGCCGGCGATCATCTGCTGGGTGAACGCGTCGGCGCGGATATCGCCGACGTGTTCGTCATCCACATCCACATGCAGGCCTGCACGCAGGCTCTGCATCTGGCTGGCCACGCGTACGCCGTTGACCTGCGCCACCGCCGACTGCAATGCCGCCAGCACCGCCAGTTCCGGGGTGCTGCCGATGCCGTCGGCTTCGCGCGCGACCTGGGTGGTGCCGCCGAAATCCGGCGTGCCACGCAGGGGCGCTGCTTCCACTGGCGCATTGCTGGCCAGTGCACTGGTTGCCTTGTCCTTGGCGGGCGCGGCGGCCGGGGTGTCCTGCTTGCCACAGGCTGCAAGCAGCGTGGCAGCCAGGCCCAGGCCGATCAAACGGTAGGTCATACGCATGGAGATTCGCCTCGGATCAGAGCGTGTCGAGCATCGAATCGGCGTTGGACGGCACCTTCACCTTGCTCTTCTTGGCGAAGGTCACGGCCGACTTGGTCGAACCGTACAGGCCCTGGATGAAGCCCGGCGATTCCTTGGCCACCCATGCACCTGCTGCCAGCTTGCGGCCGACGGTGGCCAGCTGGGTCGCGCCCAGGTTCTTCATGCCGGCGGTGAAGTTGCTGGCTTCGCCGCCCAGCTTCTGTGCTTCGGCCGCCGAGGACAGCAGCGAGACCAGGCCTTCGGCGTAGTGCTGCTTGGATTCAGCGTTCAGTTCCGGCTGTGCAGCCTGGCGCTCGTTGATCGCCGCCTGCGCAGCTTCACTGACCGACACCGACTTCTTCATCGCATCGACGCTGACCGAACCCGACGACAGCGCCTGGCGCTCTGCTTCCAGCAGCTGCACCTGCTCGGCCAGGCCGAAGGCGCGGGCAAACGAGGTCTGGGCCTGCAGCGAGTGCGACTGCGAGCTGACGAAACGACGCACCAGCGCTTCCTGCGCGGCTTCGTCCGGAGCGGCGGCGCTGGAGGCGCTGCTGCTGGAGGTGCCGGTAGCGGCGCCAGCCAGGTCCTTCAGCTTGCCCAGGCCAGCGTGGGCCGGCATCGACAGGGTGGCGGCAGCGATGGCCACGACAAGAGCGGTATTGCGGATCATGTGAGTGTCCTTTTGGGAGAGACGGCCGCGAAGCGGCACGTGGGAAATCGGTAACCCCAGGGCGATGCCGAGCGAGCTCGGCACCCACCGGGGTGGCGGATCAACGAACTGCCTTGACGTTCAGTTCGTTGATCATCTGCTGGGCAGCCTTTTCAGCCGCCAGCTGCAGCGCGTTGGTACGGGCGACGGTTTCGTTCGGGCCGGTACCGGAGAACTGCACCGGGCCCACCGACGACACGGTGCGCGGGAAGCGACCGGTCACGTCCAGCACCTTGCCGGTGACCGTGACGAACACGCGGGTGTTGCCGCTGGCCGGGTCGCGGTCGCGCATGCCGACGTCGAGGGTGCCGACGGCGATGTACGGGATGTTGGCCGCACGGATGCCGTTGGCGGTATCACGCAGGGTGGCCGGAGCCAGGTCGTTGCCGGTGCTGAAGTCCTTGCGGATACGCTCGATGCTGAGCAGGCCGCGCGATTCGCCTTCCACGTATTCGGCTTCAACCACTTCGTAGCCGGCGGCGCTGAAGGCGCCGGTCATCGCGGTGTTCACTTCGGCGGCGTTGGCCACCTTCCAGCTGATGTTGTCGCTGCGCTGGGTGGTGCTGCCGCCGCTGGTGACCGACATCGAACCATTCTGGTTGATGCTGCCGTTGGTGCTGACCGAGTTGCCGCGGAAGCTGTCGCCTTCACGGGTGTTCTCGCTGTAGCTGCTGCTGGCGTCGACGCGGCGGTATTCCTTGTCCTGGAACGACTGCACGGTGTCCTGCGAGCGCGCCATGAACAGGAAGGTCAGCAGCGAGCGCTGCGCGGCGGTGGCACCGGCCACGGCCGAGCCGGCATCCAGCTTGGTCTGCAGCAGTGTGGTGTTGATCTCGGCGCGGACGGTGACGGTGTAGGTCTTGGCCTTCTTGTCTTCGGTGTCCGACAGCTGCACGGCGCTGAGCACGTAGCGGTCGATCTCGCCGATGAACTCGGAGCGACGTGCTTCGAACAGGCGCAGCTTGGCCGCACCGGTTTCGGCGATGTACGCCTCCAGTGCATTGACCTTGGCCTTGTTCAGGGCCTGGGCGCGGGTGTCGGCACTCAGGCGCAGGCCGTAGCTGGCCGAACCGGTACCGCGTGAACTGGCGGTCTGTGCAGCGACCGGGGAGGCCACCACCAGGGCGATGAGGATGAGCAGGATGGTACGCATCAACGACATGACTTGATCAACTCCTGGAGGGCTTGGGTCTGCTGCTGCAACGGGCGGCCGCCCGGCTTCTGTTCGTCCAGCCAGCCGCGCGAATCGGCGCGCTTGGCGGCGGCGCCGGCGAAGGCGTCGAAGCCGGCCAGCAGGGTTTCGTAGCTGGCCGACCACTGGTCGACCTGCCACTGCGTGACCGGCACCACCTTGGTGGCACCCTTGCGCAGCGGCTGTTCGAAATAGACCTTGCCGGAGAACGGCTCGGTCACCTTGGCGGTGAAGAACGCGCCGAACAGCATCGTCTTCATCGCCGGCGTTTCTTCGATCACGCCGTTCTTCAGCGCATCCACCTGCAGGTTGATGACGTAGTCCGGCTCGGGAATCTTCAGCTGGTAGACCTTGCCGTCGGCAAAGCGCGCCGCCATCGCACCACCGATCGCCTGGCCCGAGGCCGGCGGCAGCAGGCCAACGCCGGTATTGGACGACAGCGTCTTGGACAGCTCATGGGCCAGCGTGGCGCGCAGCGGGGCTTCCCACTTCGGGTCGGGCAGCTTGGCGCGGACCGCGTCGGACAGGGTTACGCCACCGACCTGCAGGCGACGCACGGCGGCATCGGGCAGCCTGGCCTGGGCGAGGCTGGCAGCCAGCACCTGCGACAGGCTGGTATCGGCGCTGCCATACAGGAGATCGGCGACGATCGCGTCGATATCGTCGTTGTCCGGCCGGTAATCCTGCACGTCGATGCGCTGCAGGGTAAGCGGATAGGACGCGATCACCTGGCGCTCGCGGAAATCGAAGAACAGCGCCTGCAGCGCCACTTCCACCAGCACCTTGTACTGGTCACCAATCGGCTCGACCGAGACCAGTTCGCGGTCCAGTGCCGCGGCCAGCACTGTCGCACTGGTGGTGCCGTCGAGCATCGCCACCGGCTGGTCGATCAGTTCCAGATTGGCCGGCGGGCGACGCTTGAGCCCCTGCCCCAGGGTCTGGTTGAGCGGGATCAAGCCACGCTTTTCCAGCACGGCGTGCGCATGCGGCGTGGTCGCCTGCACGGCAGCGGCATCAGCGGTATAGGCAAAACCGGCCCAATAGGCCTGCTGTGATTTGTCTGCCGCCTGCACGGCCATCGGCCATACGGCCAGGCACAGGGCACAGGCAAGCAGGCGCGCAAAAGCGCGCGATGCGCTCTTCGTCCTTGAATACATCCAACCGCTCCTCGGTCAATACGCATGGAAAGTGGACGCTGACGCGTCCGCTGGGCGCGAAACATAACGGCTCGCGGGCCCGCCGACAAGTGCTGCCTTCGTCGAGGTCACTCCGTGGGAGGCAGGCCGGCCCGTTGCCGCAGCAGGCCCCGCTCTGCCTGGTTCTGGCTGAGTCTGGCGGCTTCCGCAAAAGCGTGACGTGCGTCCAGGTCGCGCCCCAGCGCCTGTAGTAACTCCCCGCGCACCACCTGCAGCGGCGCGTACTCGCGCAGTCGCGCGTCCACCAGCAACGGCTGCAGCTGCGCCCACGCCGCGAAGGCACCGTCACTGCGCAGCACCGCCACGACCCGGTTCAATGCAACAACCGGCGAGGGCTGCACCTGCAGCAGCTGCGTATAGAGCGCTGCGATGCGCGGCCAGTCGGTATCCTCGGGGCGGCGCGCCGCTGCATGGCACGCTGCGATACGCGCCTGCAGTACATAGGGATCATCAGCGCCACCGGCGGCCAGCGCGCGCGCCAGCACCTGCTGCCCGCGTTCAATCTGCAGCCAGTCCCAGCGCGCGCGGTTCTGCTGGTCCAGCAGTACCGGCACGCCCTGCGCATCGGTCCGTGCCGCGGCACGCGAGGCCTGCAGCTCCATCAGCGCCAGCAGGCCCAGCACCGGCGGCACCGGCAGCCGGTGCGCCAGGATGCGCGCGAGCCGCAATGCCTCCTCGCACAGCGCCGGACGCATCCAGTCATCACCGGCACTGGCCGCATAGCCTTCGTTGAACACCAGGTAGATCGCCTCCAGCACCGAAGTGAGCCGCTCGGGCATCGCGTCAGCACGCGGGACCTCGTAGGGCACCTGCTTCTGCGCCAAGGTGCGCTTGGCGCGCACGATGCGCTGGGCGATGGTCGGCTCGGGCTGCAGGAAGGCGCGCGCGATCTCGACAGTGGTCAGGCCACCGAGCAGGCGCAGGGTCAATGCCACCCGTGCATCGGCCGGCAGCACCGGATGGCAGGCCACGAACATCAGCCGCAGCAGGTCGTCACCCAGATCATCTTCCAGCGCTTGACTGTCATCGGGCGCCGGCAGCGGCGCCGGATGCAGCTCCTCGCCCCACTGCGCATGCTGCTGCGCCACCCGCTGGTGCTGGCGCAGCACATCAATGGCACGGTTGCGCGCAGTGGTCATCAGCCAGGCTCCGGGGTTGTCCGGGATGCCCTGCTCCGGCCAGCGCTCCAGCGCGGCCAGCCAGGTGTCCTGGGCCAGCTCCTCGGCGCGGCCGACATCGCCCCCGAGCAGCCGCGCCAGGCGCGCGATCAACACCGGCGACTCCATCCGCCAGAGGGTTTCCAGACGCTGCGTCAGTGCGGGCTCGAGCATGCGTCGATCACAGCACGCACGCCCGGCCCGCACAAGCGCCGTGGCTCATGCTTCAACAATCGGCTTGAAGCCGCCCCAGAACATGCGTTTGGTGTCGAACGGCATGTCCTTCGGGCCCAGCGATGCCAGCCGCGGGTCCGCCATTACTTTCGCGTTGATACGGTCGCGCGCCGCGCGCGAACGGAACACCACGAAGGCGACGATCACCGTTTCGCCAGGTTTGGCCTTGACCGCACGCGGAAACGACGTGCTCTTTCCCGGTTCCACATCGTCAGCCACGCATTCCATGTACTGCAGCGCGCCATGGTCCTTCCACACCGCACCGGCCTTGCGGGCAAGGCGGCGGTAGGCCGCCACCTTGTCCTGGGGGCACGGCAGCACGTAAGCATCCACGTAAGCCATGAGGATTCTCCCTGCGGCGGCCGTCAGCCCGGTTCGCCGTCCATGTGTGCGATTTCCCAGAGATGGCCATCCAGATCCTGGAAGCCGCGCTGGTACATGAAGCCCAGGTCGCGCGCCGGCTGCGGTTCGCTGCCGCCGGCGGCCAGTGCCTTGTCCACCAACTCGTCAACTGCCTTGCGACTGGGTGCCGAGAGTGCGTTGATCACTTCCGTGTGGGTGTGCGCATCGGCAATCGGCTTGTTGGTGAACTGCTGGAAAAAAGGTTGGGTCAGCAGCATCACGTAGATGCTCTCGCTGATGACCATGCCTGCCGCGTCATCGTTGGTGTAAGTTGGATTGAAGCTGTAGCCCAGCGCGGTGAAGAAGGCCTTGGATTTCTCCAGGTCCTTCACCGGAAGATTGACGAAGATCATCTGCGGTTGCGGTGCATTCATCGGTGAAGCTCCTTGTGGATGAAAAGAAGAGGGATCAGGGCTGCTTCATGCAGTTGACCATCCACGGCTTGCCGTAGCGGTCGATCAACATGCCCCAGCGGTGCGCCCAGAACGTTTCGGCGATCGGCATCTGCACCTGGCCACCGTCGGCCAGCGCGGCGAACACGCGTTCGGCTTCTTCGATGCTGTCGACGTCGACATTGATGGTGGTCGAGCCACCCTCGCCACCGCCGGGACCGTCGGCCGCCATCACGATGGCGCTACCGATTTCCAGCTGGCTGTGCGCGACGTGGTCCAGGGTTTCCGGCGGCATCTCGTTGCAGCCCGGCGAGCCATCGGAGGGCGGCATGTCGCGGTATTTCATTTCCGAGGTGACCTGGCCACCGAGTGCCTTTGCATAGAACGCCATCGCCTCATGGGCCTGGCCGCTGAAGCCGAGGAAGGGAATCAATTTCATGGCAATACTCCGTCGTGGGTTTCAGGGTGGTAGCGCCGGTCCATGCCCGGCGGGGGAAATGAACCGGGTCAACCTTCCAACTGTGCACGCAGACGCTGTTCCTGCTGCTGTAATTCCGGGGTGAAGGCTTCACCGAAGTCTTCGGCGGAGATCAGCGGGCGCAGCTCCAGCGTGCCGCCACTGTTGAACGGCGCGCGGCTGGCCCATTCAACGGCCTCGTCCAGCGAGCGCACCTCCCACAGCCAGAAACCGGCGATCTGTTCGCTGGCGGGGCCAAACGGACCGGCCTCGACCTTCGGCGCGCCGCCGCCGAAATGAATGCGACGTCCGCGCTGGGTGGCATGCAGGCCTTCACCGGCCAGCATGATGCCGGCGGCCACGAGCTGTTCGTTGAAGGCGCCCATTTCGGACAGTTCCTGTTCGCTGGGCATGCGGCCGGCTTCGGAGTCGGCGTTGGCCTTCACGATCACCATCACTTTCATTGCGGTCTCCCGTGGGGACGCGTGGTGCGTGCCCTTCACTGGGTACAACGAACCAGGGGGCTGGGAATCGACACGTTCTCTGAAAATTGTTTCTTCCGTGGAAAGCGCGCCTTCGGCGGGAGTCGGCGAACGGCGGAGCCCCTCCGTGGTGGGGTTGGGTTGGTCGCTGAAAAGCTCGGGTTCATGGGTTTGGCCGGGTGGGTAGGCGGGTCGGGGGACGCCGTAAACCCGTCCCTGGGGCTTGGCCGCGGCATCCATGCCGCGGACACCCCCGCCCCGCCTACCCACCCGGCCTTGGACAAGTTCCTGTCTCC
>NZ_JASJSQ010000141.1:0-8564 GCF_030236855.1 Stenotrophomonas maltophilia group sp. Smal13 | reverse complement strand
GGGGGCAGGGGGCACGAATGAAACTAAATCGTCCGGATTATCCGTCAATCACTTTGTTGTGGCGGGAAGACGCTACTATCGTCTCGAGGTTGTTTGCTCTCATTCCGACCAGGAGGTCATTGTGCGATCCATATTTGTTGGTGTTGTAACCGGGGCAACATTGTTCGCCGCAGCTCCGGTATTCGCGAGTGATAGAGGGGGCGGTGACTACCACGGCAGTCCCTTGGCAAGTGCCGCAGTTTCGAAGGCAGGCCTTGGTGAGACCAACCCTGCCGCCGCAGACATCAGCGCCGATCCCGCTTGGCAGGTGTATGCCTTCCAACGCGATGGCATGGTCTACCTGCAGGTCAACGATCTGACCGGGCAGGTAAAGCTGATCATCGGCAATGCCGCTGGTGCGTACTTTGCATTGCCTGCCGGCAAGTCCGCAGCACTTGTTTCGCTTCCCGGTCAGCGACTCACTGTTCCATCCACTGCAAAGCGTTCCGAGGTGTATCGTGCGCAGGACGTGGTACTGGTGCGGTATGCCACCGCGGATGGCGACATCTGGTCTGTCGAAACACCGTAGCGCCCGGACCGGAGGGCTTGAGGCGTGCGAGCGATCAAAACCGCTTGCACGTTTCCGCGACCACGCTCAAGGCGGGGGCAAATGCCTGCTATCGAAACAGAAGTCAGTAGACCTTGTCATTCAAGCCTGAGCGCGTGAGGGACCCGCTTCGAGTCCCGAAAGGCTGTTCCGGGCATCTGATGAAAAAGCATCCAGAGGAGCGGCTGTACCCGTTTCCTTCATTGCCAGCACGATGCGATTTCGGTTGCATTTCAGTGTGCCGCCGTAGGCAAGCGTCCTGCCGGCCAGTCGTTCCATCGCGGCGGCGGCGGTTGTGTCCGAAAGGCGTTGATGTTGATCCAGTAGTGATACCGCTATCAGGATTCCACGATGCGAACCCGTCCGTCCGCAACGCGCCCGCACGTAGATCTGTCCCGTTTCACCCTGGATCAGCAGTGACACCGCATCTATCACAGTGCGGTAGGCAGCAAGCTGCAGTCCGACACTGAGTTGACAGGGGTCGCCAAGCAACGACGGATTGGCGACGCGAGCCGTTCTTTCCCATGCTTCGCGAACGCCACCTGCTCGGAGGGCAACATAAAGGCCGAGCTGCTCCAGGGCGGTCGGATAAATCATGCTTGTCTGCTCGCGGAACTGGCGCGAATGAATCGACGCCACATGTACAAGGCTCTCCGCAATCGCATGATGGCCTTGTGCAGTAAGCCAGTTGATCACCTCATCAAGCGCATGATCAATGCCATCCCCAAGCTTCCGCAGATGCAACGCGCGTTCGCGAAGATCCAGCTCACTGGCGACATGGGAGCTCCGAGCAAGTCTGATGGCATTTTTCTCGCCGACCTCCCGCAGTCGATAACGGTGATAGTAGTGAGTGATCCGGGAGCCCAGTATGAGCAGTGCTGCGCCCGTGACGGCCATGATCTGCTGGGTCGCGAACGATGCAGGATCGAATGACTCAGGGTGAGACGAAGGTGTTGTCAGACCGATAATCATGTTCAGGGTCGGCACGCCGATGGCGGCGCCCCGCCACCCATATACGCATGTGAGAAGAACGGCGGGAAGCGCCATGAGGAGTTGCAGGGATACTTTTGTCGTCACAGCATCGGCAGGTACGTCCGCAGCCCAAAGGCCGAACACGACCATCAGCGCAAGCGCTCCTGCCATCTGTGCGATATCCCGTTTCCGGACCTGCACTTCAGCCTTGCCTCGCGACCACAGCAGCACAAGCGGCGCAAACGTGAGTATGCCTATGAAGTCACCTACTACCAGGCGGACGATTCCGGTCAACAGCGGAAAAGCGGGAGGTGTTGGCCAGAGGAAGTTCGCCAGAAGCAGGTTGATCAGTGTGACGGAAACTGCAGCGAAGGCAGCAATCGAGATGAGCCAAGCGTTCTTTACTGCCGAGATTACATTGCGATGGAGATAGACGATCGTCATTACAACCGGCATCTGGAACACCGAGCCGAGAATGACCCATGTCAGCCCGTACCGATCGATCATCGGCACTCGCATCTGTGCGAAATAGGCGTACTCGCCCAGCAGGAGATAGGGCCAAAGCCGAGGAGGGCAGAGCAGTACCGCGGCCACGCGTACACCAGCGGGCAGATAGAACTGATCAAGGGACAGCTGGCGGGTGGCCCAACAGGCAATGGCATACAGCACAGCCAAGGCAAGTCCTGCCGGATGGATGCGCAACTTCAGCTGCAGGCCTTCATTCCACCAATTCAATCGCACTACCCCTTCACAGTACGTTCCCTGTCAGCATCCATTCGCCGCGGGACCCGGTTCTTACCGACGGTATCGACACGCGTTCGATTATGCAATCACTGCAGCGCAGCGCCGGGCAAGTGAGAAAATCATCACATGAATTGCCGTGGCGACGGGTTTCACAGTTTTCGAGGCAGCTGATTCAGGGGGATCCCTGATCAACTCACCACAACGCATCCCGCAGCTTGTACCACGACATCGCTGCCACCAGCAGCGGCATCCGCAGCAGCCGCCCACCAGGGAAGGGCGCATGCCGCAGGCGCTGGAACACGTCCAGACGCTCGCTCTGGCCGGCAATCGCGGCGGCGATCACCTCGCCGGCCAGCCCGGCGGCGGCCACCCCATGGCCGGAGAACCCCTGCGCGAAGTACAGGTTGCCGTCCAGCCGGCCCCAATGCGGGGCGCGGTTGCGGGTAATGTCCACATAACCACCCCAGACCTGGTCCAGTGCCACGTCGGCCAGCTGTGGGAACACCTGGTGCATGCGCCGCTGCATCACCCCGCGCAGGCCGGGTGGGGGCAGGGCCGAGTAGCTGGCGCGGCCGCCGAACAGCAGGCGGTGGTCGTGGCTGAGGCGGAAGTAGTCCAGAGCCCATGCGGTGTCGGCCACGGCCATGTTGTTGCCGATCAGGGCCCGGGCGCGTTCAGCACCCAGCGGCTGGCTGGCGCCGATATAGGTGCCCACCGGCATGATCCGCCGTTCCAGCTCGGGCAGCAGGCCCTGCAGCCAGGCGTTGCCGGCCACCACCAGATGCGCAGCGCGCACACTGCCCTGAGCGGTATGCAGGGCAGGCTGCGGTCCGCGCTGCACGCGGGTCACCGCGGAGTTCTCGTGGATCACCACGCCGGCCGCGCGCGCCGCATCGGCCAGGCCGCGTGCATACGCCAGCGGTTGCAGGTGCGCGCTGAGCGGATCGAACATCGCGGCGCGGTAGCGCGGGCTGTCCAGCTGCGCGCGCAGGGCATCACGGTCCCACCATTGCATCGGGTAGTTGTAGTGGCGCTGCAGGTGCTCGCAGTTGCCCAGTAGTTCACGCTCATGGCGTTCACGGATGGCGACGCTGGCATGGCCTTCCACCCAATGGCAGTCGATGCCGTGGCGATCGATGCGGTTGCGCATCGCCTGCACTGCGTCGCGCGACCAGTCGAACAGGTGGCGCGCATCGTCGCGGCCGAGCTGGCGCTCCAGCTCGTCCACCTCGCAGCCATAGCCCACCAGCGCCTGGCCACCGTTGCGACCGGACGCGCCCCAACCGATCCGCTGCGCGTCCAGCACCACCACGCGCTGGCCACGCGTAGCCAGTTCCAGTGCTGCGGTCAGGCCGGTGTAGCCCGCGCCAAGCACTGCGACATCGGCCTGCACATTCCCCTGCAGCGAGGGCAGTGCGGGCGGCTCGTGCAGGCTGGCGGCGTACCAGCTGGGCGGGAAGGCGGCGCTCATCGCAGGCCTTGCGGGCGCAGTACGGACGGGCGGAGCGGGGGAGGGCGATCAGCGTTCACGCGCTTAGTTTCGCCGATGCGTGACGGCCATGGTGTGACGGCGACGACTTGCCGCGTTCGCCGGGCGACGGGTAACGTGTCGGCACGCCAAGGAGTTTTCCCATGCGCCGCCTGCCCTGGGTGGGCCTGCCCACCGACAGCACCGTGCTCGGCCATCACCGCTTCGCGGTGGCCGGCGAGAAGTACGTGCGCGCGCTGGCCGAGGCTGCCGAAGTGACCCCGGTTGTATTGCCGAGCCTGCAGCCTCCTTTGCCGGCTGGCGAATGGCTGCAGGGGTTCGATGGCCTGCTGTTGACCGGGGCGGTCAGCAACATCGAACCGCAGCACTACGAGGGCGGCCGCAGCTGGCCGGGCAATCCGCATGACCCGGCCCGTGATGCCAATGCGTTCGCGCTGCTGCGCGAAGCGCTGGCGCTGGACCTGCCGGTGCTGGCGATCTGCCGCGGCTTCCAGGAACTGAACGTCGCGCTGGGTGGCAGCCTGCATCCGCAGGTGCATGCGGTGCCTGGCCTGGCCGACCACCGCGAAGACCCGCAGGCGCCGGTGGAGGTGCAGTATGGGCCGGCCCACGCGGTCACCCTGGCCGCTGATGGCTGGTTGGCGCGGTGGAGCGGCAGTGACCGGACGCAGGTCAATTCGGTACACGGGCAGGGTATCGCCCGCCTGGCGCAGGGGCTCCAGGTCGAAGCCGTGGCCGATGATGGCCTGGTCGAGGCGGCACGCAGCCTGCACCATGATTTCGTGCTCGGCGTACAGTGGCACCCGGAGTGGCGTGTCATGGATTCGCCGTTCTATCACGCTATTTTCCGTGCGTTCGGCCAAGCTTGCCGGGAGCACCAACAGAACCGACTGGATTCCCGATGAGTTCCCGAACGCGCCCGCGCAAGACGGCTACGCCCCCCGCACCGCAGGAAAGCAGTCTGCTGCGTTGGCTGAAGGAGCGGCGCATCACCGAGGTCGAGTGCCTGGTGCCGGACATCACCGGCAACGCGCGCGGCAAGATCATTCCGGCTGACAAGTTCTCGCACGACTACGGCACGCGGCTGCCCGAAGGCATCTTCGCCACCACCGTCACCGGCGAGTTCCCTGACGATTACTACGACCTGACCTCGCCGTCGGACTCGGACATGATGCTGCGCCCCGATCCGGACACGGTGCGCATGGTGCCGTGGGCGGCCGATGCCACCGCGCAGATCATCCACGATTGCTACACCAAGAGCGGTGAGCCGCACGAGCTGGCACCGCGCAACGTGCTGCGCCGCGTGCTGGCGGCCTACGCCGAGCTGGGCCTGCGCCCGGTGGTGGCGCCGGAGCTGGAGTTCTTCCTGGTGCAGAAGAACACCGACCCGGACTTCCCGCTGCTGCCACCGGCCGGCCGCTCCGGGCGTCCGGAAACCGCGCGGCAGTCGTACTCGATCGATGCGGTCAACGAATTCGACCCGATTCTCGACCTGATGTACGACTACGCCGATGCGATGAAGCTGGACGTGGACACGCTGATCCACGAATCCGGCGCCGCGCAGCTGGAGGTCAACTTCACCCATGCCGATGCGATGGACCTGGCCGACCAGGTATTCCTGTTCAAGCGCACCATGCGCGAAGCGGCGATGCGCCACGGGGTGTATGCCACGTTCCTGGCCAAGCCGATGGAAAACGAGCCGGGCAGCGCCATGCACATCCACCAGAGCCTGGTGCGGGTGAGCGATGGCAGCAATGTGTTCGCCGGTGAGACCCATGCCGAGGGCGAGTTCAGCCCGGTGTTCGGCCACTACCTGGGCGGCCTGCAGAAGTACGTGCCGCAGGCGATGGCCTTCTTTGCGCCGAACGTGAATTCCTATCGCCGGCTGGTGTTCGGCGAGGTCTCGCCGAGCAACGTGCACTGGGGCTATGACAACCGCACCTGCGGGCTGCGTGTGCCGCTGGACACGCCGGAGAACATGCGCGTGGAAAGCCGTTTCGCCGGGTCTGACGCCAATCCCTATCTGGCGATGGCGGCGACCCTGGCCTGCGGCCTGCTGGGCATCCGCGAGCGGCTGGCACCGGATGCGCCGGTGACCGGCAGCGCCAAGGAACTGGGCTACAACCTGCCGCGCTCGCTGGGCGAAGCGCTGGACGGGCTGGAGCAGTGCAGCGAGCTGCAGGCGCTGCTGGGCGAGCGCTTCTGCCGCGCCTACATCTCGGTCAAGCGCAAGGAATATGAGACCTTCTTCCGCGTCATCAGCTCGTGGGAGCGCGAGTTCCTGCTGCTGAACGTCTGAGCATCTGGAATAGAAAAATCCGCCGCCGGGGGGTAGGCTGGCACCCGTCGCCGGCCCCGCCGGCCCCCCTTCCCGCATTCTGGAGCACCCGATGAAGCTGCGTATCCTCACGCTCGGCCTGGCCTCCGCCATGCTCGCCGCCTGCAGCGGTGGCAACGGCGGCGCGCAGGACAGCCAGGTCCTGAACGTCTACAACTACAGCGATTACATCGCCGAGGACACCATCCCGACCTTCGAGAAGGAGAGCGGCATCAAGGTGACCTACGATGTGTTCGACAGTGATGAGATGGTCGAGACCAAGCTGCTGGCCGGCAACAGCGGCTACGACGTGGTGGTGCCGACCCTGAACTTCTTCGGCCGCCAGATCCAGGCCGGTGTGTTCCTGCCGCTGGACAAGAGCAAGATCCCGAACCTGGCCAACCTCGATCCGGCGGTGATGAAGCGCATCGCCACCCAGGACCCGGGCAACCAGTACGGCGTGCCGTACATGATCGGCACCACCGGCATCGGCTACAACGTGGAGATGCTGAAGCAGCGCTTCGGCGGCAGCACCGACATCGCCAACAGCTGGGACCTGGTGTTCAAGCCGGAGAACATCAGCAAGATGAAGGACTGCGGCGTGACCATCCTGGACACGCCGGCGGACATGATCCCGATCGCGCTGCATTACCTGGGCCTGGACCCGCACAGCGGTGACCCGGCCGAGCTGCAGAAGGCGGCCGACCTGCTGAAGTCGATCCGCCCCTACGTGCAGAATTTCCACTCCTCGCAGTACGTGGGGTCGCTGGCCAACGGCGGTACCTGCCTGGTGGTCGGCTGGTCGGGTGACATCATCCAGGCCCGCGACCGCGCCGAGGAAGCCAGCAATGGCGTGCACGTGGCCTACTCGATCCCGAAGGAAGGCGCCCCGCAGTGGTTCGACATGCTGGCGATCCCGAAGGATGCCAAGCATCCGGAAGCCGCGTACGCGTTCATCAACTACCTGCTGCAGCCGAAGGTTGCCGCGGCCAACACCAACTTCATCCACTACGCCAACCCGGTGCCGACCGCGACCCCGCTGGTGGATGAGGCGATCCGTACCGACCCGACCATCTACCCGCCGGCCGACGTGGCCGACAAGATGTTCACCTATTCGATCAACACGCCGGAAACCGACAAGCTCTACACCCGGCTGTGGACCGAGGTGAAGACCGGCCGTTAAGCCGGTCTGGCGCCGCCGGGCCATGCCCGGCGGATTGCTTCATCCTTGGCCGGGCGCGGTACCGCCGCCCTGGTCAAGGTGCCGCAGGATCGCCGGCAACAGGTCACGTGCATCGCGACCGCCGTTGCACAGGAACGACGAACTCATCCGCTGCAGGTTGTGCATGCCGATGAAGAACAGCCCCGGATGCGGTGAAACGCCGAACTCGCCGAGCGGATAGCCATGTGCGTCCAGCACGCCCTGCACGTCCAGCCACGGCCATTCGGCGACGAAGCCGGTGGCCAGCACCACCGAGCGGATGCCTGCGGCCTGCAGATCCAGTTCACGCGGGGCGGCGTCCGGCTCCCAGTGCAGATAGACCTCTTCGGGAATGTAGCGGGCATCGTCGGTGCGCGGTTCGGGGCGCGTGGCGTAGTACGCGCTGGCCAGCGAATCGAGATAGGCATATTCGGTCCGTGTCGCCTCGATCGCGGTGCGCAGCTGCGGGCGCACATCGGCGAAGCGGGCGACATTTCCATCGAAGCCCTGCAACCGGCCCAGCAGCCTGATGCCTGCGCGGTGCATCGCCAGCAGGCTGATCGAGCTGCCCAGGCCGGCACGTCCCTTGCCGGAAATCAGCGGGAATTCGGCGGTGCGGGCCTTGCGCAGCGCATCCGGTTCTCCGGCCAGGACGGCGGCCGCTTCACTCACGTGCTGGTGGATGCGCCCGGCCATGTCCCACCAGGTCATCGAGTCCTTGCCGCGCAGCCGGCGGGTATGCGAATGCCGCTGGGCCAGTGACCAGTGCACGCTGCGACCGCTGTCGCGCAGGTCCTGGGCGATCTGCGCGCCGGACTGGCCGCCACCGATGACCAGCACGCCGCCGTCGGGTAGCTGGCGGGGGCTGCGGTAGTCGCCGGAGTGCAGCACCGTCAGACCCCGCGCGGGCGCGAACGGGACCCGGGGCATCCGCGCGCGGCGGTACTCACCGGTAGCGACTACCACCGCGCGGGCGTGGATCGGCCCCTGCCTGCTGTCGATGGCATAGCCACCGGGCCGAGGTGCGACCCGATGTACCCCGCATCCCTCGCTGATCGGCAACGAACGTTCGTCGGCATAGTCGCGCAGCCGCCGGATCACCTCCGGGGCCCCCATGAAACCTTCCGGGTCGTCACCTGCATAGGCATGGCCGTGCAGGGCCATCGTCGCGTTGGCGGTGTTGGTCTGGAACGAATCCCAGCGCCGCTGCCAGCTGGCGCCCACGGTTTCGGCCTCCAGCACGCGATGCTTGACG
>NZ_JASJSQ010000140.1:0-8575 GCF_030236855.1 Stenotrophomonas maltophilia group sp. Smal13 | reverse complement strand
GCCCACCGAAGTGCGCATGGCCGAAATCGTCTTTCCCAACCACACCAACCACCTTGGCACCCTGTTCGGTGGCCAGGCGCTGGCGTGGATGGACAAGGCCGCCTTCCTGGCCGCCGCCCGTTACTCGCGCCGCACCGTGGTGACCGCGCGCAGCGACCAGGTCGACTTCAAGCTGCCGATCCGCATCGGCCAGATGGTGGAAACCATCGGCCGCATCGTCGAAGTCGGCCGCAGCTCGATGAAGGTGGAGGTGGAACTGGTCGCCGAAGACCTGCACAGCGGCGAGCGCAAGCTGTGCACCCGCGGCCACTTCGTGATGATCGCGCTGGACGAGGAAGGCCACCCGATCGCGGTGCCGCCGCTGCCGGCGGCCTGACCCGGCCAACGGACCCGCGCTTGCGGGGGCGCCACCGCGCCCCCATCTGGCAGCCATGACCCTGCCACTGACCGACTTCATCGACCGTGCCCAGCGCCTGTTCGTGCTGACCGGCGCCGGCTGCAGCACCGCCTCGGGCATTCCCGATTACCGGGATGCCGACGGCCAGTGGAAACGCACGCCACCGGTGACCTACCAGGCCTTCATGGGCGAGGCGGCCACCCGCCAGCGCTACTGGGCGCGCAGCCTGCTCGGCTGGCCGCGCTTCGGCCTGGCCCGGCCCAACGGCACCCACCAGGCCCTGGCCGCGCTGGAACGCCGAGGCAAGCTGCAGGTGCTGCTGACCCAGAACGTGGACGGCCTGCACCAGCGTGCCGGCAGCCACAACGTGATCGACCTGCATGGCCGCTTGGATCTGGTGCGCTGCATGGGTTGCGAGCGTCGCAGCGGCCGCGAGGATTTCCAGCAGCGCCTGCTGGACGCCAATCCCGGCTGGGACGCGCTGGAGGCAGGCATCGCGCCCGATGGTGATGCCGATCTGGAGACCGATTTCTCCGCGTTCGTGGTGCCCGAGTGCCCGCATTGCGGCAGCGTGTTGAAGCCGGATGTGGTGTTCTTCGGCGAAAACGTGCCGCGGGAGCGCGTGCAGGCGGTGCAGGAGCACCTGCAGCAGGCCGACGCCGTGCTGGTGGTGGGTTCATCGCTGATGGTCTATTCCGGCTTCCGCTTCGTGCAGGCGGCGGCCAGGGCAGGGCTGCCGGTGGCGGCGTTGAACCGTGGCCGCACCCGCGCCGACGACCTGCTGCAGTTCAAGGATGAACGGGACTGCGCCGAGGCGCTGGCCGCGTGGGCTTCGTCCTGAGCCGAGCACACGCTCGGCTGCACGCCCACCGCGAAACAGCGATCCATCCAGACGGTTGATTCGCAGGCCGTGCGGCGGTGCAATACGCACCCCCTACGTCGTTCATCACCGTCTTGAGCCAGCTGTTTTCGCCGATCTCGTTCGGCCCCCTGACCCTGTCCAACCGCATCGTCATCGCGCCGATGTGCCAGTACTCCGCCGAAGATGGCCGCGCCAGCGACTGGCACGCCATGCATCTGGGCAACCTGGCGCAATCCGGTGCCGGCCTGCTGATCCTGGAAGCCACCGCGGTCGAACCGCGCGGCCGCATCAGCTGGGCCGACCTGGGCCTGTGGGATGACGGCACCGAGGCCGCACTGGCGCAGGTGCTGGCCAGCGTCCGCCGCTGGTCGCCGATGCCGCTGGGCGTCCAGCTGGGCCATGCCGGCCGCAAGGCCTCGGTGAGGCGTCCGTGGGACGGTGGTGGCCAGTTGCCGGCCGACGATGCGCGTGGCTGGGCCACCGTGGCGCCGTCGCCGCTGCCGTTCCATGCCGCCGATCCGGCACCGCAGGAACTGGACGAGGCCGGCATCGCCGAGGTCATCGCCGCCTTCGCCGCCAGTGCGGTGCGCGCCGAGCGCCTGGGCTTCGAGCTGATCGAGCTGCATGCCGCGCACGGTTATCTGCTGCACCAGTTCCTGTCGCCGCTGAGCAACCGCCGCACCGATGGCTACGGTGGCTCGCTGCCGAACCGCCTGCGCCTGCTGGTGGAGGTGTTCGATGCGGTGCGTGCGGCAGTGTCCGACAAGGTCGCGGTGGGCGTGCGCATCTCCGCCAGCGACTGGGTCGATGGCGGCTGGGATCTGGTGCAGAGCGAAGCGCTGGCGCAGGTGATGGACGCGCGCGGCTGCAACTTCCTGCATGTCTCCAGCGGTGGCCTGGACGAGCGCCAGAAGATCACCGTCGGCCCGGGCTATCAGGTGCCGTTCGCGGCGGCGATCAAGGCCAAGGTGCGCATGCCGGTCATCGCCGTGGGCATGATCACCGAACCGGAGCAGGCCGAATCGATCCTGCGCCATCGCCACGCCGATGCGGTAGCCCTGGCGCGCGGCATCCTCTACGACCCGCGCTGGCCGTGGCATGCCGCCGCCGCGCTGCGCGACAGCGTGGAACCGGCGCCGCAGTACCTGCGCTGCGAGCCGCGCGATGCGCGCGGCGTGTTCAAGGCGCGCTGAGGCTCACACCCGCCAGGCCAGCGCCATGCCGGCCTGCAGGTGCTCGAACAGCGCGCGGATCTTGGCAGTGAAATCGCGGCGGTCGCTGACGCAGAAATAGACCTCCATCGGCTCCGGGCGCCATGCAGTGTCGGCGCCGAACACCGCCTGCAGGCGGCCATCGCGCAGGTACGGCTCTGCCACGAATGCGGCCAGCCGGGTGATGCCGGCACCGGCTGCGGCCAGCGTCGCCAGCGCATCGATGTCATCGCAGACCATGCTCGGCGGCAGTGCGGCGTCCACGCGCTGGCCATCCTTCAGCAGGCCCCAGCGCAGCGGCCGGCCATCGGTGGGGAAGCGGTGCAGCAGCCCGCGATGGCCGCTCAGCTCGGAGGGTTGCTGCGGGGTGCCGTGTGCCTTCAGGTAGGCCGGCGAGGCGCAGAACACGAACGGCACGCGCGCCAGTTGCCGTGCGACGACACCGTCCTCCAGCTGTGCACCGATGCGGATGCTGGCATCCACCGCTTCCGGGCCGTGTTGCACGGCGCGATCGGTCAGGCGCAGCTCCAGCTGCAGTTGCGGGTAGCGCTGCTGCAGCGACGGCAGCAAGGGGGCAAGCACGTGGCGACCAAAGGCGCTGCTGCTGGCGATGCGCAGTGGCCCGGCCGGTTCGATGTCACCAGAGGTGACCATCGCCTGTGCACGCGCCAGGTCGGCTTCGATGTGGCGCACCTGCGCCAGGTACAGCGCGCCGGCCTCGCTGAGGGCCAGCTGGCGCGTACTTCGGTTCAGCAACCGTACGCCCAGATGCGCCTCCAGCCGGTTGATGTTCTGGCCGACTGCGGTGGCGCTGATGCCAAGGATGCGGGCCGCTGCGGCAATGCTGCCGGTCTCTGCGGTGCGGGTGAAGCTGCGGATCAGTTGCAACAGGTTCATGACCGACCAGCTTGCCATGGAGAAACCCAAGTATCGCTTGGGACTGAACCAAGCAGGTCGGTTGCATCGGTGACCATCGATCCCGAGGACAGGCTGCTGCCCTACACTCGGGCGATGCGCCCCGATTCCATCCTCACCCTGTCCTGTCCCGACCGTACCGGCATCGTCTACCGCGTATCCGGCCTGCTGTTCGACCACGGCTGCAACATTCTCGACGCCCAGCAGTTCGGCGACGAGGAGAGCGGCCGCTTCTTCCTGCGCGTGCATTTCGATCGCGATGCCGGCCTGCCGCTGGAGACCGTGCACGCCGCCATGGCCACGCTCGCCACCGGCTTCGGCATGGACTGGCAGCTGCATGATGGCCGCCGCCGTGCACGCCTGCTGGTGCTGGTCAGCAAGCAGGGGCACTGCCTCAACGACCTGCTGTTCCGTGCCCACAGCGGCCAGCTGAAGGTGGACATTGCCGCAGTAGCGTCCAACCACGCCGACTTCGCGCCGCTGGCGGCGTCCTACCAGGTGCCGTTCCACCACCTGCCGGTGACCGCTGATACGCGCGCGGTGCAGGAACAGCAGATCATCGACCTGGTCGAGCGCGAACGCATCGATCTGGTGGTGCTGGCGCGCTACATGCAGATCCTGTCACCCACGCTGTGCCGCGCGCTGGCCGGCCGTGCGATCAACATCCACCACAGCTTCCTGCCCAGCTTCAAGGGCGCGCAGCCGTACCACCAGGCACACGCGCGCGGGGTCAAGATCATCGGCGCCACCGCGCACTACGTCACCGAGGATCTGGACGAAGGCCCGATCATCGAACAGGACGTGGCCCGCGTGGACCACGCGATGGCGCCGCGCGAGCTGGTGCGGCTGGGCAGCGATACCGAATCGCTGGTGCTGGCGCGCGCCGTGCGCCGCCATGTGGAGCACCGCATCCTGCTCAACGGGCACCGAACGGTGGTGTTCCGGTAATCGCCCATCCCGCGTCCGCCGGGCATGGCCCGGCGCTACCACGGGTGCTATCCGGTAGTGCCGGCCGCTGGCCGGCAACTGTAGAGATCCCGAGGTTGCCGGCCAGCGGCCGGCACTACCGAATCCTGATTTCATCCAATGAAAAGCCCCCGGTTCGGCCGTCCCGCGATCTGTAGGGGGGCGTAGTTAGGGGGCTGGATGAATCGATTGTGTTGTCGTGGGCAGGAGCGCGCAAGCGGCATAAGCGACGTGCGCGGTAGCGCCGGGCCATGCCCGGCGGTCACGCCTCAGGCGATCGCGATCCCCGCCTTGCCCAGCGCCTCGCGCACCATCGCGTCGTTGGCGTCGGTCACCGGCTTGGTCAGCTCCCACAGGAATTTCACCCGGAAGCCGGACTTCACCGCGTCCTGCGCGCTCCACAGCACGCAGTAGTCGCGGGCCAGGCCGCACACGTGCACTTCGCGGATGCGGCGTTCGTGCAGCCAGCCGGCCAGGCCGGTGGCCGGGCGCTCGCCATCGGGGCCATGGTTCTCGCGGAAGGCGCTGTATGAATCCACCTGTTGGCGCGTGCCCTTGCGCAGAATCAGGTCGGCCACGGTCCAGTCCACGCCCGGATGCAGCGCGGCACCGGCGCTGCCCTGCACGCAGTGGTCCGGCCACAGGGTCTGCGGCTGCGCGTGCAGCAGGATGGTCTCGAAGGGGCGTTGGCCGGGGTGCTGGCTGGCGAACGAGGCATGGTCGGCCGGGTGCCAGTCCTGTGTTGCCACCACGGTGCGGTAGCGGCGCTGTGCCAGCAGATCGGCGATCGGTGCCACCAGCGCATCGCCCTGGTCGCAGGCCAGCGCGCCACCGGGCATGAAGTCCGGCTGCAGGTCGATCACCAGCAGGGCGACATCGGCGGGCAGGGCGGTCATGGCAGTTCCGGCACAGCAGAAGGGGCGACCAGCGTGGCCGCCCCATGCCCACACGTCAATCGCCCTGCGGCGTCTCAGCGTCCTGCCCGTAGTACAGCAGGCCGATCTTGATCCGTTCGCGGCCATTCTCGCGGCGGTGACGGTTGGCATCGCGCAGCGAGTACACGCAGCCGCAGTATTCCTGCTGGTAGAACTGCTCGCGCTTGCTGATCTCGATCATGCGGCTGGCACCGCCGCCCTTGCGCCAGTTGTAGTCCCAGTACTGCAGGCCTTCATAGCGCGACGCGGCACGGATGCCGCAGTCGTTGATCTGCGCCATGTTCTTCCAGCGCGAGATGCCCAGCGACGAACTGATGGTGTCGTAGCCGTGCTCGTGCGCGTACAGCGCAGTGCGCTCGAAGCGCATGTCGAAGCACATCGTGCAGCGGATGCCGCGTTCGGGCTCGTTTTCCATGCCGCGTGCACGGCTGAACCAGTTGTCGGTGTCGTAGTCGCAGTCGATGAACGGGATGTCGTGCTGTTCGGCGAAGCGGATGTTCTCCTGCTTGCGCAGCTCGTATTCCTTCACCGGGTGGATGTTGGGGTTGTAGAAGAAGATCGCGTAGTCGATCCCGGAGGCGGTGATCGCCTCCATCACTTCGCCGGAGCAGGGGGCGCAGCACGAGTGCAGCAGCAGGCGCTGGCCGTTTTCGGGCAGGGACAGGGTGGGGCGTTGGAGCTCGGTCATCGTCAGGTACCGCATGGACTGCCGGCAACGGCGGTGGCCCATGCATCAGCGCGTGGGTGAACAGGTCTGGCCGGAAACCGTGAACAGGACGCACGCGGCCGCACCGCCTGCACGCGCAGGACAACGACGGCCCCGGCAACCTCCCCGCGGAGATTCCAGGTCGAGTCAGGGGACGGTCGTGTCCCCCGGCCGGGGCCGGTATTCGGGCTGATGGACACGGGCCGCAGCCCACCTACTACCCACCGCTTCCCAGGCGTGAGCCCAGTGCTGTTGGCAGGATTCGTTTCCATTCACCGCTGCGGGGCAGCTCCGGAATGGGCGCGCGAGGCGCCTTCACCGGATTCCCGTTTAAATCCCTGCCGCCATCAATGCCACGGCAGGGATACCTTCGGCGTGCCCACGGTGGACGCGTCGAGGGCAATGGTCAAGGGCCAATGAAAGCGCAGGGCTGTGGCTCGCTTCTCAGGCTGTGAGAGCGCCTCTTGCCATACTGGCCACCGACAGACGGGAGGTGGCTCGTGGCGGCGAAGTACTGCGATCTGGTCATGAAAGGCGGCATCACCAGCGGCATCGTGTACCCCAATGCGGTACTGGCGCTGGCGCGCGAGTATCGATTCAAGAGCATCGGCGGCACCTCGGCCGGCGCCATCGCCGCGGCGGTGGCGGCCGCGGCGGCGTGCGGTGATCGTCGCCAGCAGGCGGGTGAACACCTGCCCGGCGATGCAGGCTATGGCGGGCTGTCGGCGGTGTCGGCGCAGCTGTCGCGGCGCGGCTTCATCTACAGCCTGTTCCAGCCGGCGCGTGGCGCGCGCGCGGCGTATCGCCTGCTGGTGGTGCTGACCGGCAATGCCCGCCTGCCACGCAAGCTGCTGTGCCTGGCCATCGCGGTGTTCGAGATTGCGCCACTGGAGGTGCTGGTGTCGCTGGCGCTGCTGCTCGGCCTGGGCTGGTGGGGCGGCGGTTGGAGCGGCGTGGCCGCCACGCTGCTGCCATCACTGCTGTGCGCGTACGGTGCCGGCGTGGCCGGTGCCGCGCTGCGGGTAGCGCGGGTGGCGCGCCGTAACCTGCTGGGCCTGTGCAGCGGCCTCGGCCGCGATGCACGCACGCCGGCATTGACCGAATGGTTGCACGAGTGCCTGCAGCAGCTGTCCGGCAAGCCGCTGGATGCACCGCTCACCTTCGCCGACCTGCACGATGCGCCGCGCTATGCCGGCGAGCCGGACAGCCCGCATGCGATCAGCCTGCAGATGATCACCACCTGTGTGTCGCACAACGAGCCGCGCACGCTGCCGCTGGGCGGCGCGCAGTTCTGGTTCCTGCGCGAGGAGTTCGAGCAGCTGTTCCCGGCCAGCGTGGTGCAGTGGCTGGTGACGCAGGCCGGCCCGCCACTGGAGGTGGAAGGGCGCCGGTACTACCACCTGCCGCAGGGCCCGAAGCTGCCGGTGCTGGTGGCCACGCGCATGAGCCTGAGCTTCCCGCTGCTGATCAGTGCGGTGCCGTTGCATGAGCCCTCGCGCCGCGAGCGTCGCTGCGAACCGACCGCACCTGCGGCCGACCAGGAGCACAACGTGGCCGACAGCATGGAAGGGCTGACCAGTGCCGGGCAGACCTGCGGACCGGTGATCACCGCATTCCGCATCTGCTGGTTCTCCGATGGTGGCATCAGCAGCAACTTCCCGATCCACCTGTTCGATGCCGCGTTGCCGCGCTGGCCAACCTTCGCCATCAATCTGGTCTACCCGCAGCACGCCGAAGACGTGAGCCACGGCAGCAGTGGCCGCCAGGCGCTGGAACACGCCGTGTTCCTGCCCACCGAAAACCGCCACGGCTGGCAGCGTACCTACCAGTCGATCGCTACGCCGCTGGCCGCTGCGGAGCTGGGCCGTTTCCTGTTCGCGGTGGTGGCGACCATGCAGAACTGGCGCGACCTGCTGCAGGCGCGCGCGCCGGGTTACCGCGACCGCATCGTGCATGTGAGCCTGCAGGGCGACGAAGGCGGCATGAACCTGGACATGCCACAGGAGGTGCTGACCCGCATCGCCGACAAGGGCAGCCTGGCCGGTGCGCGCTTCTGTTCGTTCTCGTTCGAGAACCACTATTGGATCCGCTGGCGCAACCTGGCCTCGGCCTACCAGCGCTACACGCTGGAAGTGGCGCGCACCGACGACCCGGCGCAACAAGTGCTGGCCTACCGCGCAGCGTACTCGATGGTTGCCAGTGGCCAGCCGACGCCACCGTCGTACAAGCTGGGCTCGGAAGACAAGCGGCTGGCATCGCAGCAGTTGTGGGGGCTGATGGTCGAGCAGGGACGTACCTGGGAGGACCTCGGCCCGGACCTCACCGACGGCGCACCGCGCCCGCTGCCGCAGATGAAGGTGACGCCGATCTACTGACCCGGTAGTAGATCCACGCCATGCGTGGATGGAACCCCATCGAAATCGAATATTTCGAACATTCATCGAAGAGCATCCACGCACGACGTGGATCCACCGTGTCGACCAAGGTCGACACCTACCCACAGCAGCAAAGGATGCCGTTTCGACAGCTCGCGGAGACCTGTCGAAGGCGGGGTGGGTCCGGTTGCGGGGGCGTGAGCCGCAT
>NZ_JASJSQ010000013.1:0-80522 GCF_030236855.1 Stenotrophomonas maltophilia group sp. Smal13 | reverse complement strand
GCGCTGTGCGCTGTGGGTCGCGAAGCTGCCCGAGGCTGGGGTGGGGCAGTTGTTGGCCGTTTATCAGGCAGACGTACTGGTGGTGGCCACGCCGGTCTACCGCGGTTCGTACACCGGCCTGTTCAAGCACTTCTTCGATTTCATCCACCAGGATGCGCTGGTCGACACCCCTATCCTGCTGGCCGCCACCGGCGGCAGCGAGCGCCACGCACTGGTGATCGATCATCAGCTGCGGCCGCTCTTCAGCTTCTTCCAGGCGCGCACCCTGCCCCTCGGCGTCTACGCCACCGACCGCGATTTCGCCGAGGGCCGCGTGCACAACGAGGCCCTGATCCAGCGCGCACGGCTGGCAGTGCAGCGGGCACTGCCCCTGCTTGCCCTGTCCCATCGCGCAGCGCCTGCCACTGCCGAGACCGCTGCAGTCCTTTGAATGCCGAATGCCAGCGACCCGCATTCGGATGTCACCCCCGCAACCCGGAACGCCGCCCATGACGACCGAGAACTTCACCTTCAGCATCACGCGCATCCCTTTCAACGAGGACTACCAGCCCGCTGACGGCACGCGCATCACCACCAACTTCGCCAACCTGGCTCGCGGCGAGTCCCGCCAGGAGAACCTGCGCAACACGATCAGCATGATCAACAACCGCTTCAACGATCTGGCGCACTGGGACAACCCGAGTGCGGACCGCTACGCCGTTGAGCTGGACATCATCTCGGTGGAGATGCACATCGATGGAGCCGACGGCAGCGATCCGTTCCCGCTGATCGAAGTGCTGCGCCCGACCATCGTCGACACGCACACCGGCGCGCGCACCGAGGGCATCGTCGGCAACAACTTCTCGTCCTATGTGCGCGACTACGACTTCAGCGTGGTACTGCCGGCCAGCAACGAGGGAAAGGCCACCTTCGGCATTCCGGAAGGCTTCGGTGATCTTCACGGCAAACTGTTCCAGCACTTCCTGGAATCGGACGCCTACCGCGCCAACTTCAGCAAGGCGCCGGTGATCTGCATCAGCGTCTCCAGCAGCAAGACCTACCACCGCACCGAGAACCACCATCCCATCCTGGGCGTGGAGTACCGGCAAGGCGAGTTCTCCCCCACCGACCAGTACTTCGACAAGATGGGCCTGCAGGTGCGCTATTTCATGCCGCCGGGCAGTGTTGCGCCGCTGGCCTTCTATTTCCGCGGCGACCTGCTGGGCGACTACTCGAACCTGGAACTGATTGGCACCATCAGCACGATGGAGGCCTTCCAGAAGATCTATCGCCCGGAGATCTACAACGCCAACTCCGTGGCCGGCAAGGTCTACCAGCCCAGCCTGAAGCACCAGGACTACTCCTCCACCCGCATCGTCTACGACCGCGAAGAGCGCAGCCAGCTGGCGGTCAAGCAGGGCAGGTTCACCGAAGAGCACTTCATCAAGCCGTACCGCGCCGTGCTTGAACAGTGGGCTGCCCGCTGATCCATCGATTTTCCATTCGCCCCCAGGACACAAGACGCAATGTCGACGAAGAAACTGCTCCCCACCTCCACCGCCGGCAGCCTGCCCAAGCCCTCCTGGCTGGCAGAGCCCGAAAAGCTCTGGTCACCCTGGAAGCTGCAGGATGAAGGCCTGACCGAAGGCAAGCAGGATGCCCTGCGCCTGTCCCTGCAGGAACAGCAGCACGCCGGCATCGATATCGTCAGCGACGGTGAGCAGACCCGGCAGCACTTCGTCACCACCTTCATCGAGCATCTCAGCGGCGTCGACTTCGAGAAGCGCGAAACCGTGCGCATCCGCAACCGCTACGACGCCAGCGTGCCGACCGTGGTCGGCGCCGTGAGCCGCCCCAAGCCGGTGTTCGTGGAGGATGCGAAGTTCCTGCGCCGGCAGACCACGCAACCGATCAAGTGGGCCCTGCCCGGCCCGATGACCATGATCGACACCCTGTACGACGCGCATTACAAGAGCCGTGAGAAGCTGGCCTGGGAATTCGCGAAGATCCTCAACGAGGAAGCGAAGGAGCTGGAAGCCGCTGGCGTCGACATCATCCAGTTCGATGAGCCGGCCTTCAACGTGTTCTTCGACGAAGTGAACGACTGGGGCGTGGCCGCACTGGAGCGCGCGATCGAAGGGCTGAAGTGCGAGACTGCCGTGCACATCTGCTACGGCTACGGCATCAAGGCCAACACCGACTGGAAGCAGACGCTGGGTTCGGAATGGCGCCAGTATGAAGAGTCGTTCCCGAAGCTGCAGACCTCCAACCTCGACATCATCTCGCTGGAATGCCACAACTCGCACGTGCCGATCGATCTGATCGAGCTGGTGCGCGGCAAGAAGGTGATGGTGGGCGCCATCGACGTGGCCTCCAGCACGGTGGAGACGGCCGAGGAAGTGGCCAACACCCTGCGCAAGGCGCTGCAGTTCGTGGATGCCGACAAGCTCTACCCGAGCACCAACTGCGGCATGGCGCCGCTGGCCCGTGACGTGGCACGGGGCAAGCTGCGGGCGCTCAGCGAAGGGGCCAGGATCGTGCGCGAGGAGCTCTCGGCGTAACCGCTGCAAGCGATCTGCGTCCGGACCTCTGTGCGGGGTCCGGACGCATCTGCACTCAGCGCTTGCGCGCGCGTCGCTCGGGGCACTCCTTCGGATCGAACAGATCGTAGGTCTGCTTGATGGCCAGATTGCGGATCGCCCTGCGGTTTCCCTGCGCTGCAGCCTCACAGGTCCAGTAGATGTCCTCATCCTGGTCCTTGGGCACCCCATGCCCGATGGAGTACAGGTATCCCAGCTCGGCCTGTGCAGGCGCGTAGCCCGCCATAGCCGCCTTGCGATAGAGGTCGGCGGATCGGGCCTCATCCTTCTCTACGCTGATACCCTTGGCATACATCAGGGCGAGCCTGGTCTGCGCCTCCACATCACCGCCATCGGCAGCCGCTGTGAATGCTTCAAGCGGGCCAAACGCGCCGGGCGTGTCCATCTCGGCACACCACACCTCGTTCTCCTTGCGATTCAGGCACAGCTCCAGACGGGCCTCCTTGACTCCCGCTCGGCCGAGCTCCTGCACGGCTGCCCTGGCATACCACTGCATGGCCTGGGCCTCGTCTTTCGCGAGGCCGGCGCGTCCCTTCTGATAGAGATTGGCAAGGCTGTACTGCCCGGCCGGCGAGCCGAGCTCAGCGGCTCGGCGGAGCCACAGGACAGCCTGGGCATCATCCTGCTGCGGGCCCAGGCCCTGCAGGTACATGATCCCGAGATCGGACTGTGCGTCCGCATTGCCCTGATCGGCAGCCTTGCGTACCCAGTGCAGGGCCTGAGCGGGATCCTTCGGCACGCCATTGCCTCGCAGATACAGCACACCCAGCATGGACTGTGCCGGCGCATAGCCCTGATCGGCCGCCTTGCGGTACCAGTCCGCTGCCTTCGCTGCGTCCCTGTCGACGCCTGCGCCGCGCAGATACCTGTCTCCAAGTTCATTCTGGGCTTCCGCGTTGCCGGTCTTCGCCGCAGCCATCACGCGATCCCGCTCGGCTGCGTTGTCATTGCCAAGCGCAGGCGTGCTGCAGGCCAGGGCAGCCAGTCCCGCACAGAGTGCGACGCGCCGCAGGGCGCCAATCCATTCTTCCGTGAACGTCTGCATTCTTGATCAACTCCAGATGGATGCCGCAGGTAGACCCGGCAGGTGCCTTGATCAGCAAGTGATCGGGGCCGGGGCAGCATTATAGGTGCGCGCAGGACCACGTGGCCGAGGTTCTATCTGGGTAGCGGGCGTGCCTGCTCCTGCGCTCGCGACATCGCAGGGGTCCGTCTCAGCGCCAGCGCCTCCTTGATCCGGCCCATCTCGCGCGCCCCGGCCTCGGCCAGGCGGCGGGCCTGCTGCCGCTGCTCCCGCGTGAGCGCGGAAGGTGGTGGAGTACCGGCATCCAGCAGCCGCGCCACCGCATCGCGCAACCGCAACTGCGGGCAGAGCCGGGCGGCGCACCAGCGTTCGGCGTAGCGCTTGGCCTGCCGCGCATTCGCGACAGCCACCACCTTGGTCTGCGACATTTTCCGCGCGTCGAGGAACAGGCGGACACCGAGCACGGCATGCGGCACGACGTTGGCCACGCAGCGACCGTTCCACCACAGGTCCCAGCGGTCACCGCTCTGCACCCAGCCGGAGGGCCGGCGGGTCGTCATGAAATCGGGAGGGCTGGAGGGCGAATGCATGGCCGGAAGAATACGGTCGGCCGTCGCATGGACTGAGATTGCGGAGTGGCGCTGGCAACCTCACAACGCTTCTGCCGCAGCGAAGCCCTTTTTACCACTCTGGGCCGAGCAGCTTCTCCACCTCGGTTTCGAGCTTCTTTGCGGCTTCGGCCTGCGAGGCCACCTTGATGCACAGCCCGGATTGCGCGGGACCCGGAGTCAACTGGTAGCGGTTGATGGTGCCGCCGCCGTCGCCATCCAGCTCCACCCGGGCCACCAGGGTTCGGCCGTTGGCATTGAAGATCCAGTCCCGGTATTCGGACATCGTTGATTCCATGCGTGACACTTTGAGTGGCCTTCACTCTAAGCGGAGCGACGGTGAAGAGCGCCCGAAGAAAACGTTCGCGGAGCGTGGGTGCCGGGGGCACGCGGCAAGCAGATAAGCATGGGCTGGGCTCCACAGCTCGGGCGCGGCTCACGGAGTATGATGCCGCCTTCCCCGAACTGCCATGATTGCAGCGGGCGCGCTCCTGCGAGGTACGCGTCGGCGCCGCTGAGACACCCCGCCCGATGCTCGTTTCCTACTCCTCTTTCCTCATCTGGGCGGCCGTGGCCGTTGCCACCGCAGGCCTGCTGTTCCGGCCATTCCGCATTCCGGAGTACGTGTGGGCACTGGGGGCTGCCCTTCTGCTTCCGCTGCTGGGAGCGATGTCGGTCGGCACGACCTTGCACGCGGTGGCCGAGGGCCGCGATGTCTATCTGTTCCTGGTCGGCATGATGGTGCTGGCCGAGCTGGCCCGGCGCGAAGGCCTGTTCGACTGGCTGGCGTTGTACGCGGTCCGTCATGCGGGAGGCTCGGGACGACGCCTGTTCGACCTGGTGTTCCTGGTCGGCACGCTGGTGACCGTGTTCCTTTCCAACGATGCCACGGCGGTGGTGCTGACCCCGGCGGTCTACGCCGCCTGCAAGGCCGCCCGTGCCAACCCCCTGCCCTATCTGTTCGTCTGCGCCTTCATCGCCAATGCGGCCAGCTTCGTGCTGCCCATTTCCAACCCGGCCAACCTGGTGGTGTACGGCCAGCACATGCCACCCTTGATGCAGTGGCTGGCACAGTTCGCGATGCCGTCACTGGCCGCGATCGGTGCCACCTATCTGGTGTTGCGCTGGGTGCATCGGCGCGAGATCGCGCAGCCGCTGGTGGCGGCGCCGGAGCATCGCCCGCTGACCGAAGGTGGCCGGCTGAGCGCGCTGGGCGTGTTGTTCACCGGCACCGTGCTGCTGGTGACGTCCGCACTGAACGGCCCGCTCGGCCTGGCCACGTTCTGCGCAGGCACGCTGAGTGTGGCAGTAGTGGCGATGCGCCAGCGGCGCAGTCCGTTGCCGCTGCTGCGCCATGTGTCCTGGGGCGTGCTGCCGCTGGTGGCCGGCCTGTTCGTGCTGGTGGAAGCAGTGGCCCAGACCGGTGTCATCCAGACGGCGGCCAGCGCGCTGCAGGCCGTTGCGCAGGCTTCCCCACACCAGGCCAGCTGGCTGGCCGGTGGCGCGGTCGCGCTGCTGAGCAACGTGGCCAACAATCTGCCGGTCGGCCTCGCCGCAGGCTCGCTGGGCCAGATGGCCGATCTGCCGGCACAGACCCGCGCCGCATTGCTGGTCGGCGTGGACCTGGGCCCCAACCTGTCGGTGACCGGCTCATTGGCCACGATGCTGTGGCTGGTGGCGCTGCGCCGCGAGGGCGAGCATGTCAGCGCGCTCGACTTCCTGCGCGTCGGTGCGCTGGTGATGCCGCCTGCGCTGATCGGGGCGCTGTTGCTGCTCTAGTCGGGCGCTGCCGGGCGCCACCCGGACTATGGGGTCTCGCTTGCAGCAATCTTCCCGACCAGGGCATCGATCGCCGCTTCCATGGCATGCGCGGTCTGGTCGCCACTCTGGTTGGTGATCACGAAGATGCCCAGATCGTGCTCCGGCATGATGTAGATGTAGCACTGTGAGCGCGGTACGCCACCGTGGTGGGCATAGTAGACGCCCTTCTGGCGATCGCCGGCGACGATGTTCCAGAAGTAGCCGATGCTGAACTCGTCGTCGAATCTGGCCAGGGCGCGATGCGATTCCTTTACCACCGGCCCATTGGCCAGTTGGAACCGAAGGTACTTCACCATGTCCGGGACGGTTGCTTTGACGTTTCCGGAAGCGCCCCATGGCAACTGCGGCATCGGCGTGGTCGGTACGGGATTGTCGCTGTGATAGCCGGCCGCCAACCGCGGCGCTTCGGCATCATCCAGCCTGATCCGGAGGCCGGTCATCGCCGCGGTGTCGCTGAAGAAGCCACGCAGCAGTGACGCGTAGTCGGTCTTGTAGGCCACCTCCAGAACATGCGCCGCCAGCTCGGTCCCTGCGCTGGAGTAGGCGTACTCCTTGCCTGGCATCCGCGGGATCTGCACGGCGTGCAGGTCCCGGAGGAAATCCGGCTTGCCGTAGTGCGCATAGAGCGCATTGAGTTCGCCCGGCGTGCGGTGATCGGTAAAGTCCTCCAGTACCGTGTTCGCGCGCTCCGGCAGCATGTTCGGCAGGCCACTGGTGTGCGACAGCAGGTGGCGGACGCGGATGGGTTGGCCCTGGTACTGCAGGTTGGGATAGTCGCCCTGCAGGTACGTGCGAACGTCATCCTCCAGGCCCACCCTGCCTTCCAGCACCGCATTGGCCATCAAGGTGCCGGCCAGCGTCTTGCTCAGTGAGCCGATCTCATAGAGCGTGGCATCGGTCGGCGCGCCGGCTGTACCGGCCACCATATCGCCGCGATGGCGGATGAAGGTCCTGCCCCGGTACACCACGCCAATGGAGGCCGAGTGCAGCAAGGGCTGCTCGATCAGGGTCTGCGCAACCTCGTCGATCTCTGCCCCCGGTTCCTTCGATGGCGCCTTCCCGCCCGTGCATCCGGCACCAAGGAGTACGACGGACACGACGAAGGCATGAAACCAACGTCTGTTTCGAACGGTCATCGAAGTGGCTTCCATGCGTTGGCGCTTGAAGGGCGATCAGGAAAGAGCGCTCACGATAGCCGATTGTCGAGACGAACACGCTGGCTGCGGAGCGCCTCCTGGCCCTAAGCATCGCTCCCGAGATCAATCACCCGGTCAGTCGGGCTCACGATGCCCCGCCGATGGGTGATGGCCACCACGGTTACATCGTTCGCCAGTGCGCGGATATGGTCCATGATCTCGCGTTCAGTGGCCTCATCCAGCGCGGAGCTTGCCTCGTCCAGAAACAGGATCGCCGGCTCGCCATACAGTGCACGGGCAATCGCGATGCGTTGGCGTTCCCCGCCGGACAACTTCAGGCCCCGCTCGCCCACCGTGGTTTCCAGCCCCTCGGGCAGCGCCTCGATCAACGGCAGGATCGCAGCCTTGCGTGCGGCATGCCGCAGCCGATCATCATCACGCGCGCGCCCGAGCAGGATGTTGTCGGCCAGGCTTTCGTTGAGCAGGATGACATCCTGCGGAACCACCGCGACAGCGGCATGCCAGGCCGCACGGTCGATCCAGGACAGGTCAAGGCCATCGACCAGGATCCGGCCACGCTGGGGATCGATCGATTTCAGGGCGAGCTTGAACAGCGTCGACTTCCCTGCCCCGGTCGGCCCGATCAGGAAATTGATGCCGCCACGTTCGGCCTCGAAGGACACATCGCTTACCCCGCGACCGTTGCCATAGCGGTGGCTGACCTGCTGGAACGCCAGGCCACCGCTTTCCCCGGCGAAGCGCTGGGCATCGGCCACCTGCTGCTCCTCGGGCGCCGCCCACAAGGTGGAAAGCGGAGCCAGCATGCTCCACGAGCGCGCGACGTCATCGATCGAACGGGCGATCATCTCGAACGGCATGTTGAGCTGGAGCAGCAGCAGATTGAACAGGACGATGTCGCCGACGCTCAGACCGCCGCTCTGGTAGCGCGGCAGCAACAGATGGAAGGTAACGATGAACTCGACCGCCAGGCCGATGCCCAGCAGCGCAATGAAGCCGATCCGCTGCAGTACGTAGGCGCGCCAGCTTTCGCGCACCTCCTGGGCCTTCTGCTCGAAGCGCTGCACCATCCAGGCGCTGCCGCCGAACTGGCGCAGCGTCTCCATGGCATTCATGGCATTGCCGACGAAGCGCGCGTTCTGCTGGCCGGCCTCGACCGCAGCTTCGCGATGGATGCGTGCGCGCCGGGTAGCGATGGCGGAAAGCGTGACGGCTACCGTGCCGTAGGCCAGCACGATGGCCACCACCTGCAGGTTGATCAACGCACCCAGCGTTATCAGCGTCAGCAGGATCTGCAGCGCGCTGGGAATGAAGGCCACCAGCCCCAACTGCACCACGATCTTCAGCGCGCCACGGCCTTTCTCCCCTGCAACCTGCAGCTCGGCGGCGTTGTACTCCAGGAAGAAGCTGTTGGTCTTCTTCAGCAGACGGGCGAAGTAGCGGGTACTGGTGATGAAGCCAAGATTCTCGCCGCTAAGGAACGACAGGTACTGCACGGTGTTCTGCAGGGTGCTGCCAGCGCCAAGCATGACCGCATACAGCAGGAAGCCGCCCGCGAGAGCGCCGACCCCGTCGATGGGCAGACGGTCGATCAGGCGTGAGAAAAGATAGGGCGCCGCAACATTGGCCAGGCTGGACAGCACGACACTGCCGGCGATGAGCAGCAGCAGCCTGCGGTCAGCCTTCCAGTACGTGCCCAGGATTTCAGCGACGGGCGGCGGAACAGCAGTCTTCTTCATCGGCCTGGTTCCGGCGTGGACTCAACCCCATAATGATATGCTATAACATATCCCTTCAGGAGCGACGTAGCCACGTCGCAGGCCACTTTCGGATGGGATCGATGGACCGGGGAATGACGAACGTATCCGCTGCCATGCCACGCGCGCTCATGGCCCTCAGCATTGCCGCTGCACTGTTGGCCAGCGTGCCTGCGATCGCCCAGAACCCCGGCGATGCCCGGCGTTCGCGGGCCGCAGGCGCAGCACCCGAGGCGCCGACCGCCACCCTGGACAAGGTGCTGGTGGTCGGCAGCAACATCCGCGATGCCACTGGCGGAGGCGCCTCGCCGGTGATCGTGATCGACAAGGAGGCCATCGACCGCACCGGCGTGGCCACCGTGCAGCAGCTGTTCGAGAAACTGCCGCAGAACTTCGGCGGTGGTGCCAATGGTGCCAACGTCGCCAACCTTGGCGTCGACCGCGATACCGGCAACAACTTCGGCCAGGGCACCGCCATCAACCTGCGCGGTCTGGGAACCGGCACCACGTTGACCCTGATCAACGGCCACCGCGTGACCTCGTCGAACCGCTACCAGTACGTGGATGTCTCGCTGATACCGCTGAGTGCGGTGGAACGCGTGGAGATCCTCACCGATGGTGCCTCGGCCATCTATGGCACCGATGCGGTCGGCGGTGTAGTCAACATCATCCTGCGCCGCGACTTCACCGGGTATGAGACCGCTGTGCGTTACGGCGCCGTGACCACCGGCGGCATGGAGGAATACCAGGCCTCGCAGTCGGCAGGCTGGTCGTGGGATGGTGGCCATGTGCTGGCCAACTACGAGTTCCTGAAGCAGAGCAACCTGCCGGCGGTGGACAAGGATTTCTCGAAGAACGTGCGGGTCAAGCCGTACGACCTCTACCCCGGTTCGAAGCGCCACAGCCTGTACGTAGACGGCGTGCAGCAGCTCAGCGATGTGCTGACCCTGAACGTGACCGGCTCGTTCGCCAAGCGCGAGATGGACACCACCATTTCCGGCACGGCCGACGAAACCCGGTTGTTCCCGCATACGCGCCAGTTCGACCTGTTCGCCGGCCTGACACTGGACCTTCCGCGTCAGTGGCAGGCGCGCCTGGATTCGGGGTTCGGCAGGAGCGATGTGTCCTATCAGCGCACCACCATCACCGGCAGCTCGGCCAGTACCGCGCCGCCCACCAATACCAACTCCGAATCGCGTTACCTGGACCTGGTCGCCGACGGTGAGCTGTTCAGCCTGCCCGCCGGTGGGGTTCGCGCGGCATTCGGCGCGGGCTACCGCCGCGATGGCTATGAACTGATCGATCACCGCGGCCTGGAAAAGCCACTCGATCTGCATCGAACGATCAGGTCCGTCTTCGGCGAGCTCAACATCCCGCTGCTGAAGGACATGCCGGGCGTGCGCAGCCTGTCCTTCACTGCGGCAGCGCGCTATGACGATTACAGCGATTTCGGTTCCACGCTGAATCCCAAGCTCGGCCTGCTGTGGGAGGCGACCCAGGGGCTTTCGTTCCGTACCAGCTATGGTCGTTCCTACCGGGCGCCGGTGTACCAGGACATGCAGTTGAACAACACCGTGGTGGTGGCGAACGTGCCCAATCCGAGCGCAGCCAACGGCAACACCATCCTGATGATGCTCTCCAATGGCAATCCCGATCTGGGCCCCGAACGGGCCAAGACCTGGACCGGCGGTTTCTCGTTCGCGCCGCCGTCGCTGCCGGGGCTCAAGATCGATGCGAACTACTACCACATCGAATACGCCGACCGTATCGGCAGCGGCTTCGGCGGCAGCTTCCCGTCGCTGTTCCTGCAGTCCACCGCACCTTACGCAGACATCCTGACCACCAATCCCACGCAGCAGCAGATCCAGCAGGCACGCCAGCTGGGCGTATCGGGGCTGGGCCTGTTCGTCTCGCGCGTGGGGCCGTATGCGTTGCCGCCAGGCATGGACGAAACCAACAGCCAGGTGATCCTCGACAACCGCTTCCGCAACAACGCCTTCACCCGGCAGCGTGGTGTCGACTTCAGCGGATCCTATGGCTTCGATGCCGGCCAGACCCACATCGGGCTGAACCTGGCCGGGCAGTACATCATCGAGTCGAAGCGGCGCGTGACCAGCACGTCGCCCGAGGTGGATGCGGTGAATTCGGTGTACTACCCGGTGGACCTCAAGATGCGCGGCGGCATCACGCTCAGCCGGCAGCAGGCCGCGGCGGGGATCTTCGTGAACTACGTGGACAGTTATCGCGACCCCGCCAATGTCGCGCGGCCGCACGTCAGCTCGTGGTCGACCGTCGATCTGAATCTCGCCTACCACTTCGGTCCATCGGCAGATTCGCAGCGTGGCACATCGCTTGCGTTCAACGTGCAGAACCTGCTCGACCGGGATCCGCCGTTCATCGTCAACAGCATCAACACCGGCTACGACCCCACCAATGCGACAGCGCTGGGCCGCTTCCTGTCCATGTCGCTGACCCACCGCTGGTAAGCCGCCATGCGCGCCGATACCCCTGCCCTGTCGCGGACCGTCATCGCCATCCAGCAGACGTTTGCTGTTGCGGCAACCCAGCTCACGCTGATGTGGCGCGAGCGGCGCGTGCTGTGGCTTGCCCTTGCCCTGTTGCTGATTGCGGGAGCATCGGTGCTCAGTGGTGCTGCACGCCTGACCCTGCAGGCGCAGGAGCGCCAGGCAATGAGCGAGGAAGAGGCGCGGCTCTGGGACAGCCAGGGCACAATCGACCCGCATAGCGCCGCACATGTGGGGCGTGCCATTGCTGCCCCCGTGCGGCCACTGGCTGCACTGGACCCGGGGCTGACGGATTACCTGGGAACCTCGGTGTTCATCGAAGGCCACGCGCAGAACCCGGCCCGGCACCGTGCCGTGGATGGTGGCACCGCACTCAGCCGTTTCGAGGGCTTCTCTGCGGCGTGGGCGCTGCAGGTGGTGGCGCCGCTGCTGATCATCCTGGCCGGGTTCGCCACACTGTCCGGCGATGTGGCCCGCGAGACGCTGCGCCAGGAACTCGGCACCGGCGCCTCGGCCGGCGTGCTGATCTGTGGACGCTTGATTGCCCTGGCGGCCGCCTCGCTGCTGCTGGTGATGGCCATGCTGCTGATCAGTCTTCCGGGGCTGTCCATCCAGTACGGCGACGCCACGGATCTTGCCGCCCTGCTCGCACTGGCGGCCGCCTACCTGCTCTATCTGCTGGTGTTCTGTGCACTTACCGTGGGGGTGTCGGCACTTGCCGGCTCGGCACGGACGTCACTGGTCGTGCTGCTCGGCTTCTGGGTGGTGTCCACGCTGCTGCTGCCGAGGGTGGCGCCTGCGGTTGCCGAATCCCTGTACCCGACCCCTTCGGCACCGGCGTTCAGGACCGGCGTGACCGAAGAAGCGGAGAACGGCGCGGATGGCCATGACCCGGCCGACAAACGCCTTGATGCCTTGCGCGCGGCGTTGATGGCACGCTACCGGGTCGACAGCGTTGACGACCTGCCGCTGAACTTCCGCGGCGTGGCGCTGGAGTTTGCCGAGGCCAACTCGACGCGCGTCTACAACCGCCATTTCGATCGCCTGCATGCCACCTACCAGCAGCAGGACGCCACCCAGCGCCTGTTTGGCCTTGCCTCGCCGACGCTGGCGCTGCAGTCCTGGTCGCGCGCCTTCGCCGGCACGGATTTCCCGGCGCATCTGGCGTTCCTGCGCGGCGTGGAGGACTACCGTTATCGGTTGATCCAGGCACTCAACCAGGAAGTGAAACTGCACAAGGCACCACAAGGCGGGAAGCACGTGGCCGACATCGCCGGCATCACCCGTTCAGTGCACTACCGGCCGCCGCAACAGACCCTGGCCGGTACCGCTACCGCGCAGCGCGGAAATCTCGTCATTCTGCTGGCCTGGCTGATGCTGGGTTGCGTGGTGGTGCTCATCTCCGCACGGAAGCTGGGGAGATCGCCATGAACGTTGTGTCGATTGCCCGCTATGAGATCCGCCGATTGCTGCGCGATCGAGCGCTGCCGGTGCTGCTTGTCCTGCTGCTCGGGCTGGGTGCCTACGCCGCGTGGAACGGCCGCGCGTGGGTGGACCAGCGCGAGGCGGCCATCGCCCTGATCAAGCAGGAAGAACAACAGACGAAGGAACGCAGCCGGGCATTCGTCGGCAAGGCGCCCTCGGTGCTGCCCCGCGCCCAGCCGGTGCTGGCGCCCGCCGCCATGGCAACGCTGTCGATCGGCCAGGCAGACGCCTACCCCTACACCGCCGATGTGGTCGCGCTGGGCGATCCGACCCTGCTGCTCAAGCACGTTTGGGCCGACATCGGCAATCCAGCGGCACGGGTTGCGGGACGGTTCGACCTCGCCTTCGTCATCGTCTTCCTGCTGCCGCTGGTCATTCTCGTGGCCACCCACGATCTGTGGTCACGTGAGCGCGAGCGCGGCATCGCGGCGCTGGTGCTGTCACAGCCGGTGGCGGCAACGCGTCTGCTGGTGGTCAAGGTGCTGGCCCGTGGCCTGATGGTGCTGCTGCCCGCACTGGCCATCCTCCTGGCGGTGACGATCGGGGCCGGCGCGCGCAGTCCTGCGGGCCTGGCCATGCTGGCCCTGACCGTCCTCCTGTACGGCGCGTTCTGGCTGGCCCTTGCACTGCTGATCGGCTGCCTTGCCCGGCGCACCAACGAGGCGGCCATCGCCGCCGGCGCGCTGTGGCTGCTGATCGTGGTCATGGCGCCGTCGCTGGCGCTGGCCACGGTGAATCTGATCGCGCCGCCGCCGTCACAGATGCAGTTCGCCACCGAAGTAAAGGCGATGCAGTCCGACATCGCCACGCGCCAGCGGCGCGAGCATGCGACGTCGGCGCCAGTGAATTCGCCGTCCCCCGTCATCTCCGACACTGTGCGCCAGGCCTACGCCGATCGGGTTGCAGCTGACCGGGAACTGGAACGCCTGATCGCCTCGCATGCGCAGGCCGAGGCCGCACATCGCCAGGTTCTGGACAAGGTGCGGCTGCTGCTGCCGGCCGTCGCGACACAGGACGCGCTCGACCGCATCGCAGGCTCGGATGCCGACCGCGCGCTCGACTTCCAGGGGCAGGTCCACTCCTTCTGGCAGGCGCGGCGGCTGTTGCACAAGGCCTATCTGGATCGTGACGCGCCGCAGACCTTCGAAGAGTACGACACCCTGCCCCGCTTCCAGTTCCACGAAACAGCCGGCGTCGCCCAACGTGGTGTCCTCGCCGATCTCGCCGTACTGATCATTGCCACCCTGCTTGTCCTGCTTGCAGCCGGTGCATTGCGCAGCCGGCTGGCAACGCCCTGAGGAGACGTCCACATGCTGTCTGCAAAAAGCCTGGTCATGGAACACGGTGCACATCGGGCGCTGGATGACGTCAGCTTCGAGGTGAAGCCCGGCGAGATCTTCTGCCTGCTGGGCGCCAACGGCGCCGGCAAGTCGACCACCATCAAGCTGTTCCTTGGCTTTCTGAAACCCACCTCCGGTGCGGCCGAAGTGGACGGTCTCAGTGCGCACCAGCAGCCGCAGGAGGTACGCCGGCGGCTGCTGTACATCCCCGAGACCGTCGCGCTGTACGACGAGCTGACCGGCTACGAGAATCTGGACTACTTCGCCCGCCTGGCCGGTGTCGAGGAACGCTCGCCAGCGCGGTTGAAGGACGCACTCAGGTCCGCCGGCCTGGCGAGCGACGCATTCGGGCGACGCGTGGGTCTCTATTCCAAGGGCATGCGGCAGAAGGTCGGCATCGCACTGGCCATCGTCAAGGAAGCCAGCGCCCTGTTGCTGGATGAACCCACCTCGGGCCTGGATCCAACGGCGTCAGCCGAATTCCATGAGTTGATCGTGCGGGAACGCGATCGCGGCACGGCGATCCTGATGGCCACCCACGATCTGTTCCGCGCCCGGGAAGTGGCGACCACGATCGGCCTGATGCGGGCCGGCCGCCTGCGCAGGACGCTTGATGCCAGCACGATCACCGCGAACGATCTTGAGAGCCTGTACCTGGAAGAAATGAGCCGCAGCGCCTAGGCCACGGCGGCCGCCTGCGCGCCACGCTGGCCGGACCAGCGCCGCAGCCACGCTTCGATGTTGATCTGCGGGCCGAAGATGCCGAGCACCTGCGACGAGTGGTCCGGGCCGACCTGCTGGATGCCCGCATCGGCCAGCGCGCTGTCGAGATAGCCGCGCCTGGCCAGCATTCCATCGACCAGCAGATTCCTGATGAACTGCTGGTGCCCCTGGGTGACCGCCACGGAGTGATCATCCAGATAGGATTTCACCTTCCGCGACAGCAGCACCTCCGGCAACAGGCCTTTCATTGCACGCCGCGCGATGGTGCGGTCTTCCGCGTCCGCGATGAGCAGGTGCAGCGGAATGCGCGCGAACAGTTCGACAAGCGGCTGCGCACTGATCGGCGATACGCCATGCCAGTGGCCTGCACCTTCGAAGGGATCAAGGACGCTGGTCGGAAACACCATGCGGCCAATATGGGCCAGCTTGTAGGGTGATACGCGATGCCCCTGCGCCTGCGCGTGCCGCAACCAGGCCGGCTGCATGCCATCCTGTTCGGCGCGGTCCACCCGCACCCATGGGCACGGTTTGCCCCAACGGCCATTGATGCTGCCTGGCCGCTTGAGCAGACCATGGACCATCGCATCCTTCAGCACCCCGTACAGTGAATCGCCGGACTGCGCGGTTTCGAAGGCGACGCGGAAGAAGTCCCGGTCGATGCCGCGCCGCCAGGCGTAGTCGATCGCAGCGGCATTGCCCTTGAAACGCAGGAACACCGCATCACCGCCAACACCGGTGAACTGCACGGTGTCACCGTCGAAGGCCACGTCACGGCGGTGGAGAAGATAGCCGGAACAATGCGCCGGCCGGGCTGTACACGGGAAGGTCATGATCTCTTCCAGCGCGCAGTGAGGTTGCCTTCGGTACTCGATGTATTCGCAACGCCTGCCCGAGGAATCACTGGCCCCTTGCACTGCCATCCGCGCGAACAGCCGTTCGTCGGCGCCGATGCCCTCATCGTAGTGGTGAACACACGTCACCTCCGGTGCCGACGGCGCCTGCAACAGGCCGGCCAGGATGATCGAGGAATCCAGCCCGCCTGACAGCTGCAGCTGGATGCGCCGGTGCGGGCTGGCCAGTGCACCGATGCAGCCCAGCAGCGTGGAACGCGCCAGCGACACGGCTTCCTGAAGATCTTCGATCGGCGCGCTGCGGGCCAGCCGCACCACGTCCCACTGGCAGTGCCGGCCCACCGGCTCTCCATCGCGGATTGAAACCGCTTCACCCGCTTCGACCGCCGTGACCTCCTGGAAGCCGGTCTGCAGGCCATCACGAAACGGGTACAGCAGCGAGTACGACAGGAAGGACCAGTCAACGCTGAATTCGCGCAGACCCAGCATCAGGCAGTCTTCCATGTTGGAGAAGACCAGCGTCAACTGGCCCACCGTGGTCATATAGCACGGGATCTCCGCAGTGGGATCGCGCAGGACGAACCAGCTCGACGTTTCCTGCTGGAAGCCGAACGCCACGTAGCGGCCCCAGTAGTGTTCTACGATGCTGCGGCCCTGGCTGCTGCAGGCGGCGTCCGCTGTGGCGGGATCCAGGTTCACGCAGCAAGGCACTTTGCCTTCGCCGAACGTTTTGTGAAACAGCTTGCCCAGTACCACCAGCGAGTTCGAGCGATTGCATTCGAAATAGCCGTGGTTGTCGCTCTGCACATGGATCGCCGCGCCATTGTCGTTCAACACGCAGGCGATGCCGGGCAGCCTGGCGCCGATCCTTTCCACGATGCGTTCCGCCTGCGCCGTCGCGGATTCCGAGTGGGTGTTCCAGAGCACGGCGATGTATCGGTACATGGCAGGTTTCGTTACAGCACCAGGATGGGAACCATCCGGCGCAGGTTGAAGGGAATGTCGGTCAACACCTGATCGCCGTGCTGCAGCCAGCAATGCGCGGCGAACGGCTGGGTTCTGACCGCGAACACCCAGGCCGGAACGATGCCGTAGTTCGACAGGAATCCGCGCATCGCCAGGCAGTAGAGAAAGCACTCATCGGTCTTCCTGAAGGCCAGGGGTCGAAGCCAGTCGAACACCCGCACCCGCAGGGCCAGTTCTTCAGCGCCTACCGGCCTGCTGTGGCCGCGATCCGCCCGACGGCACACGGCCGACACCGTGGAACTGAAAGGAAGGAACGTTCTGCTGCAGGCGGCATGGGCGCACGAGGCGATGAATCGACGCAGGTCACGCGCCATGATGGGCGGACGGCCACGCGGCGCGCCTTCGCGCGCCCAGTACCGAGGCAGCGCAATGGCAGGGCTGGCAGCGGATTTGCCCTGCTGCGGATCCGCGGTGATCAGGCGGCGGTCGATCAATGCCTGCAGAAGCCTGGGCGTGCTTGCGTCGTCGGACTGCAGGGGCCAATCGAGGACGAGCTTGCCAAGGCCTGCGGCGCCGCGTTTTTCAAGGGAAAGATACTTTCCCGTGGCCTGGTCCAGAATCACCATCGCATCGCCGGTGACACAGACGTGGGCGTGCTTTGACAGGAAATACGGGGCGGCAGCCTGCTCCATCATGCGCTCCTGCGCCGGAACCGGAGAAGCGGTGCATGCAGGGCATGCACCGCAGATGCGACATTGCGCGGCAGATCAGGGCGACGTGGTCGGGAACACGCCGTCCCACAACGTGCCGTGGTTGTGCGCCTTCGTTTCCGAAACCACCGAGCCCAGCTCGATCAGTTCGCCACCCACACCCTGATCCTCAGGGTTCTGCTGTCCTGCCACTACACCCAGCTCAATCAGCTCGTTCATGAACATCTCCTATCGTCAGTGGATGTACCCGCGCATTGCGTTGGATCGCGTTGCATTGGATACGGAGCAGCCAAGCCACCATCGCCGCCACATTGCAGGGCGATTGCCGCCAAGGCACCTGAATGTTACGATATAACATATTATTTTGGCGTGACGGATGACGCCAGCGGCCCGTTGTCGATATGACCTACGAGAGGCGAGAGGGATGAGCAGCGAGATCAGAGACGACGGCCTGGATCCCACGCTTCTGCTGAAGGGGATGTTTCCCCTGCCGAAGCTCATCCGCTTCGTACGGGAGCGTTGCCCCCCGGGACGCTTCGACGAGGCTGCGCTGGTGGAGGAATGGCGGACGGCACGTGCCGAGGTGCTGAGGCTGCAGCAGGAGGAAGCCGGTGAGGCCGACGCCATCAATGTCCATGCGTTGGCGGATGAGATGCTGCCGCTGGCTGAGCAGACGCTGCGACAACCCTCGATGCACCGCATGACGAGTGTTCTGCCACGCAGTTGGCAGATGGTCGAGATCGATCGACTGGTGATCTTCCAGGAGTGCATCAACCTGCGTCACATCGATCAGTTGGCGGCATCCCTGACCGCCTCGCCCACCGCGCAGGAGGTCATGCAGCTTGTCGCGCGCAGCGGCGGCCATGCACATCCGGAAGTGCGCTTCACCCAGTCCGATGGCAGCTACACCTTCGCGTCCACCTCGAACGACCTGCGCTTCCTCGATGTGGCGACCCTCGATCCGGCTGCCATCGCCGACTACGAGCCGTTCGGCGCAGCCAGCCACGCCGTCGTCATCTATCTGGGTTTCAGTGACAACCTGATCAGTGCCACCCGGTTTGGCAAGCGCATGGTGCTGACCAATGGCTCCCATCGCCTGTACCTGCTGCGCCGGCTCGGGTTCCGCCATGCGCCCTGCCTCGTCACCGATGCCTCCGACAGCGACCTCAGCGAGGTTCTGCTGCCGGCGGCGGTCAAGCAGGATCGCGGATTCTACCTGTCTTCCCCGCGTCCGCCGCTGTTCAAGGACTATGTCGATCCTCGCCTGACCTGCGTCGTGCCGGTCACCCGCAAGCACTACGCTCTGAGGGCCAAGCTCGACCTGCAGAGGATCACGGTTCCGGCGCTGTAATCCTGGGCCGAACCCTCCCCTCCCTGGGGCCACGTCGACAGAGATGGCCGGATTGGTGAATCACCTGGCGGAACTGTCGAATGACGCCTGTCGGGTTGACCCATACGCTTCTCATCCTCAACAAGAGAGGATGTCAGCGTGATTGAACAGCCACGGACCACCGAGCCCGCAGGAAAGGACACGCCGATCGTCCATGTCCTGATGGGACTGATCTGTGTCTGGCACCGGCGCCAACCGGGGTCGGCACACGATGACCAGTGAGCGCCACCGTGCTGTGCGGCGTCCCTCTCGGACCTAGGCGCCGCCGTGGAGATTTCGATTGCAGGGCTGAGCGAGATTGGGCCCGACTACCCGGACCGTGTCGATCTTCCGGTGATGGTGCTTGGGCTGGACCCCATTCCAGATGCCTGGCAGATGCCCTTCCATGCGCACCGGAAGGCACAGCTGCTGGTTGCCACGCGCGGCTTGATCATGCTGGAGACTGCAGCCGGCCTGTGGGTGGTTCCCCCACAGGGTGCGATCTGGATTCCCGGTGGCCTGTCCCATCGGGCCAGCAGCAGTGGGCGGCCGCACGGGTTCGTGGTGTTCGTGGAACCCGGTGTCGTGCCGGGGCTGCCGACGCACTGCGCTGCAATGGCGATCACCCCGTTCATGCAGGCCCTGCTGGAGCGGGCGTCCGCCCTTCCCGGGCACTACGAGCCCGGCAGCGCGCAGGACCGCCTGATGGCCGTGTTCCTGGATGAGCTGATCGCCGCGCCACCGGAGTGGCTCCATCTGCCCATGCCATCTGATGCAAGGTTGCGCCGGCTTGCCAACGCAATGCTGGACACGCCAGCCGAACGGGCAACGCTTGAAGTCTGGGCGAGCCGGATTGGAATGAGCGAGCGCAACATGTCGCGCCTGTTCTCTGGAGAAACCGGTTTAAGCGTAAGGCGCTGGCGCAGGCAGCTGCATGTTGTGGTCGCGCTGCCGCTGCTGGCCAAAGGCAGGACAGTACAGGCCGTTGCGGACCACCTGGGCTATGACAGTGCCGGAGCGTTCGTGACCATGTTCCGCAAGACCGTGGGGGCGCCGCCCAAGCGTTTCCTGGCGGAGCGAGGCACTCGGCAGCGGGCATCGGACGCCGACGATCAGCGGCCGCAGGAGCCACGTTGACGGATGCGGGAGCGCGTGGCTCCCGCACCGGCAAGGATTGTCCTTCCCCTCAGCGCTGGTAGTCCTTCAGGAACAACCACGTGATCAGCGTGGCATCCGGTCCCTTCGGGTCGGTGAACGGCAGGCCGGACTGGCTGCCGCTCCAGGCATGCCCCATGCCCTGCACCACGTAGTGCTGCACCAGCGTCCTGCCACCATAGGCATAGGTGTCCACGGTGTAAGCGCGCCCACCCGGCACCTGCCCCTGGTAGGTGCTGGTCGGCAGGTACTTCACCGAATCGTTGTCCAGGCCATCGTCGGCCAGGTCATTGGTCTGCAGGAACTGGCGCACGGCCTGCTGGCCGTTCACCGGATTGACGGTGAGATCGGCGCTGCCATGGAACACCAGCACCGGCAGCGGTCGGGGCGACGGCGAGCCCGAGCACTGCCAGGCCAGACGGCCATTGCTGTCCGGCGAATAGATGCTGCCGGCCAGCAACGCATAGGCGCTACCCGAAATCGTGGTCGCACCCTTGAACATGCCACCGGAATGGATCGCGCCGGCAGCGAACACATCCGAATAGCAGGCCAGCATGATCGAGGTCATCGCGCCGCCCGCGGAAATGCCGGTGACATAGACCCGGTGCGGATCCACGCTGTAGCCCGCTTTCACCTTGTCCACGATGCCGGCCAGGATCGATGCTTCGCCGCTGTCGCGGGCCTGGTTGATCGGCAACTGCCAGTTCCAGCAGCGGGCCGGATTGGAGGTGACGTTCTGCCGGGGGTAGACCACGATGAACCCCTCCGTGTCGGCCACATCATTGAAGCCTGACGCCTCGCCCATCAGGTTCGGCCCGGTCACACAGCCATGCAGCACCAGCAGCAGCGGCAGCGGCCGGCTGTCGTCATAGCCGGCCGGCACCCATACCTGGTACTCACGGGCGCCGAACAGATTGCCATGCAGGCCGATATCCCAATGCCCGGCCGGGCCAGCGGCGAGCGCACTGCCCGCCGTTGCCAACCAGGTGCACAGCACCAGCAGTACCGCCTTGATCGAATCGATTCCGGATTTCATGACCAGATCCTCGTGCGTGAGTCGTGGATGAAGGAGTACCGGGGACCGCTTCCGGCTGGGGGCGCGCCCAGTATCCGCATCCACCGACCGCTGCCGACTGGACCTAGGTCCACTCGCTGCTGGCCGATGACACCGCTAGCCTTGGCTGCAGGGGTGGCAATGGGCCATCCGCACGCTCATGCCTGGGGGAGGACCGAATGAAACGGAATTGTTTGAGTCTCATGATCGGCGCGCTGCTGGCCACGGGGCCGGTACTGGCACAGGAATCACCGACGGCAGGCAGATCCGCTTCGCCGACCAACCTGGACAGCATCAAGGTCACCGCGCGCAAGCGTGAGGAAACCCTGCAGGAGGTGCCGGTTGCAGTCACCGCCTTTACCTCCGAGGCGCTGGACAGGATGAATGTCCAGGACATCAGCGACCTCGATGCGCAGGTGCCGAACCTCACCATCTACGCCGCCCGTGGCGCCAGCAGCACGGTCACCGCCTACATCCGCGGCATCGGCCAGTCCGATCCCACCTGGGGCGCCGATCCGGGTGTAGGCATCTACCTGGATGACGTCTACATCGCACGCCCGCAGGGTGCGCTGCTGGATGTGTTCGATGTCTCGCGCATCGAGGTGCTGCGCGGCCCGCAGGGCACGCTCTACGGCAAGAACACCATCGGCGGCGCGATCAAGTACATCTCGCGCGGCCTGCCCACCCAGACCGAGGGCTTCGCCCAGATCACCGTGGGCAACTACAGCCAGCTGGATGCAAAAGCGGCCATCGGTGGCCCGATTGGCGGCGCCGACAGTGGCCTGCGCGCCCGTGTGGCGGTGGCGAGCATGAACCACGACGGGTTTGGCGAGAACACCTTCAACGGCCAGCCGGTCAGTGACAAGCAGATCAATGCCGCACGACTGAACGTCGGCGCGTACGCGGGGGATGACTTCGACGTGCAGTTCGCACTGGACTGGATCGATGACCAGTCCGGCATGCGCGGTTCGAAGATGCTGGCGCCCAATCCGTTCCTGCGCGCATACCCGCCGATGGACAGCCGCTATGACATCCGCTCGGGCATGCGCAACCTCAACAACGTGGAGAGCAAGGGTGCCTCGGCCACGGTGAACTGGCGGCCGAACGAGGACATTGCGCTGAAGTACGTGGTCGCCAAGCGTGAATCGGACAGCGAGGCCAACATCGACTTCGATACCGCGCCGGTCAAGCTGGCCGACGTGGGCGGTACCTATCACGACGACCAGGTCAGCAACGAAGTGCAATTGAACTACGATGCCGGCGGCCGGGTGCGCGGTGTGGTCGGCCTGTACCAGTTCAGTGGCGAGGCGGGCGGCCAGATCCAGAACAACTACTTCAGTGCGCAGTTCGCCGACAATCAGGGCAAGGTGTTGACCGACAGCATCGCGCTGTACGCGGACTGGACCTTCGACCTGACCAGCAAACTCAAGCTGGATGTAGGCGCCCGTTACACCGACGAGGACAAGCGCGCGATCGTGCTGAACCGCCTGTACGCCGACCCGGCCTTCAGCCGCCCGGTGGCGGTGACCGCGGACTTCGACAAGAAGACCAACTTCAAGAACGTCTCGCCCAAGGTCTCGTTGGACTACCAGATCACTCCGGACATCATGGTCTACGGCCTGGCCACGCGTGGCTTCAAGTCCGGTGGCTACAACATCCGCGCCAACGCGGTGGCCGTGCCACGCTCGGCCGAGCCGTTCGACGACGAGACCGTGGACAGCTACGAGGTCGGCAGCAAGATGGCCTTCCTCGACCAGCGCCTGTTCCTCAATCTGTCGGCCTTCTACAACAAGTACAAGGACATCCAGTTGTCGGTGTTCACCGGCCTGGATACCAATGGCGACGGTGTCGATGACTCCTTCTTCGGTGATTTCACCAATGCCGGCGCAGGTACGGTCAAAGGCCTGGAGGTCGAGTACCAGTACCTGCCCAGCCAGCACTGGCTGATTTCCGGCAACCTGGCGTGGCTGGATACCAAGTACGACGAGTACATGGATCGTGGCGTCAATGTGGCCAGGCAGATGAAGTTCACCAATGCACCGGAATTCTCCGGTGCGTTCAACGTGGAATACCGCACCGAGCTGGCCAACGGCAGCAACCTGTCAGCGCGGGTGAGCTACAGCTACCAGAGCGAAGTGTGGCCGACAACTGATCTCAGTCCGGTGATCCGCCAGCAGGGTTACGGGCTGGTCAATGCCGGCGTCATCTGGCGCCTGGATGATGCGTGGACCTTCTCGCTGCAGGGCACCAACCTGGCCGACAAGGAATACCGCACCACCGGCTACAACATCCCGGCGGTCGGCACGCTGATTGGCTTCTATGGTCCGCCACGCCAATATAGCCTCAGCGTCCGTTACGATTTCTAGCGCATCCGTTACGATCTCCAGGAAGCTTCTGCATGACGCAGTCTTACGACGACCTGTACTGGAACAGCAATGATGGGTTGCGCCTGCACGCGCGCGACCATGCACCCGATGCGGGGCAGGCAGCGCGTGGCACGGTGGTCTGCATTCCCGGGCTGACCCGCAATGGCGCTGATTTCGATGCGCTTGCCGATGTGCTTACCGCCGAGGGCTGGCGCGTGATCGCGGTCGACCTGCGCGGTCGCGCAGGGTCGGAACGCGCATATGACCCGTCCAGCTACAACCCGCGTGCCTATGCGGATGACATGGTTGCGCTGCTGCGCTCGCAGAACATCGCCAAGGCGGTATTCGTCGGCACCTCGCTGGGCGTGCTGGTGACCATCACCCTTGCCTCGCGCGCGCCCGAGCGGATCGCGGGCGCGGTGCTCAACGATGCCGGCCCCAAGGTGCCGCGTGAGGCGCTGGCACGGATCGGCAAGTACGCCGGCAAGCCGGTGCCGCCGATGGACCTGGTGCAGGCCACCGCTTACGTGGAATCCATCGGCAAGGCCGCGTTCCCTCGCTTCAGTACCGACGACTGGCGGCAGATGGCGGTGCGCACCTTCCGCCCGCGCAGCGATGGACTGCTGGAGCTGGATTACGATCCGGCCGTGATCCGAACGACACGTCCCTGGCTGCTGTGGTTGCTGCGGCCGGTGCTGTGGCGTGCGGTTCGTGGGCTGACCGCACGGGTGCCGGTACTGGTGGTGCGCGGTGCGCTGTCCGACATCCTGCCGGCCGATGTCGCGCGGCAGATGGCGGCCACCTCGGAAAGTGCCCGCCTGGTGGAAGTGCCGGATGTGGGACACGCTCCGATGCTGTCCGAGCCAGAGGCACGTGACGCGATCCTGACCTTGCTGGAGCGTGTGGCGTGAGTGCAGACAGCAACCTGCCTCCCGCGCTGCAGGCGTTGCAGCAGTGGGCGGCCAGCGAGCGGGTGAGTGGCGTGACCCACGTGGACCAGGCGCGCATCGATGCCTTTGCCGACGCCACCGGCGACCACAACTGGATCCACGTCGATCCAGGCCGCGCGCAGACGCAGCTGCCGGGCGGGCAGACCATCGCGCACGGCTTCCTGCTGCTCTCGCTCACCGTGCAGGACGATGTGGCCGCCCTCACCGGCTTCCCCGGCATCGCCCATGTGCTCAACTACGGCCTCAACAAGATCCGCTTCCTGGCGCCGGTACCCAGCGGGTCCGGGGTGCGGGTACGCTCGCAGCTGGTGTCACTGGAGGCGCGCCAGCCCGGCCAGTGGCTGCTGACCCAGCGCAAGGCCGTCGAGCGGGTTGTCGATGGCGAGCTGGCACTGGTCGCTGAGCAGCTGTCACTGATCGTGGTCGTCCCCTAGCACCCCCCTGCCCGGTTCTCTCCCTACACTGGAGCGATGTTGACGCCCTCCATCGTCCTCTTCGCCTGCATTGCATGGACCGCACTGCTGTTTGGCGTGGCGCTGTGGGGTGAGCGCCGGGGGCACCGGCTTTCGAAGGCATGGCCGCTCATCTATGCGCTGTCGCTGGCCGTGCACTGCACCGCGTGGACCTACTACGGCGCGGCCTCGCAGGGACTGCAATGGGGCTTCCCCATTCCACCCACCCTGGCCGGCATGGCGTTGATCTTTGCCTTCGGCCTGCCGTTCCTGCTCCGCCTGGGGCGGCTGGCCAAGCAGCACAACAGTGCCACCATCGCTGATCTGGTCGTCGCACGACTGCGTGCCGATCGCGGTCTCGGCTTCACCATCACCCTGGTGGCACTGTTCGGCATCATTCCTTACATCGCCCTGCAGCTGAAAGCCGTCAGTCAGGGCCTGGGCGCCTTGCTGGGCGATCGTTTCGCGCCTGCTGCCGCGCAGCTGGACATGTCGTTCTGGTTCGCCCTGACGATGGCCGCGTTCACCCTGCTGTTCGGTGCACGCAAAGCATCGGCTACCGAGCCCAATCGTGGCATCGTGGTCGCACTGGGGCTGGAGTCGGTATTGAAGCTGGTGGCGCTGCTCGCCATTGGCCTCTATGCGGCGCTGTCGGTGCGCCAGGCGGGCACGCCGCTGCTGGAAAAGATGGCGCAGCTGCCGCCACCGGCCATCATGCCGGACTATCTGACCATGGTCGCGCTGGGCGCGATCTCCGCGTTCACCCTGCCGCACCAGTTCCATGTCGGCGTGGTCGAGCTGCGCCAGACCTCGGACCTGAGGACGGCACGCTGGTTGTTCCCGGTCTACCTGCTGCTGATCGGGCTGCCGTCGGTGCCGATGGCGCTGGCCGGTGCCGCGCAGCTGCCCGCATCGGTGTCGCCTGACCTGTACGTGCTGGCGCTGCCGCAGGCCGGCGGCCACCACCTGCTGGCCTTGCTGGCCTATCTGGGCAGCCTGAGCGCCGCCACCGGCATGATGATCCTTTCGGGGCTGACCCTGTCGATCATGCTCGGCAACCATGGCTTCGGCTCACGGTTGCTGGACGGTATTGCCGGCGGTGCCGCGGCGGCCGACCTGCGTCCACGCGTGCTGGCCTTCCGCCGTGCCGGCATCCTCGCCGTGTTCCTGATGTCGTGGCTGTACAGCCGGGCGATGAGCGACACCGAGGCACTCAGCGATTTCGGCCTGATGTCCTTCACCGCCCTCTCGCAGCTGGCGCCGGCGGTCCTGCTGGCGGTGTATCGCCCGCGCACGCCTTCTCCGGCCATCATCGCCGGCATCGTGCTGGGGTCGTTGGCCTGGCTGTGGCTGGTGCTGCTGCCGATGGTGATCCCTGCCACGCCCCCAGCCTCGGGCCCCGATGACCTGCACTGGCTGTCCGTGGTCTCGCTGCGCCTGCAGTCGGGCCATATCGCCATCAGCATGGGCGCCAGTCTGGCGGTCAACCTGCTGATGGTTGCGCTGGTGTCGCGCGCGGTGCGTCCCTCGTTGCCGCGACGACGGGATGCGGTGGCAGCAGCCTCGCTGCGCAGGACGGCCGGACGCTTCCTCGGCCAGGAGCGGGCCCGGCAACTGATGGATGGGCATGCCGGGCAGCTGCTGGACGACGACCGGGTCATCACCATCGAACGCGAACTGAGCGCCGTGGTCGGCGCGGGCATGGCGCGCCTGCTGGTGGAGGCCGCTCGCGATGGCGGTGCCGCGCCCTTGGATGCGGTAACCCGTGCTGTAGGCGAAGCCACCCAGGCGCTGCGCTTCAACCAGCGCCTGCTGGAAGCGGCGCTGGAAAACATGAGCCAGGGCATCAGCGTGGTCGACGCGCAGCTGCAGCTGGTAGCCTGGAACAGCCGCTACGCCGCGTTGTTCAAGTTTCCGCCCGAGTTGCTGCAGGTCGGGCAGCCGGTGGTCAATCTGACAGCGTGGGCGCTGGCCGAACTGAAGATCGGCGACGGCCCTGGTGACTCTCGCGACAAGGCCCTGCAGCGTCGCGCCGCACACATGCGGCGTGGCACGCCGCATCTGTCCGAACGGATCTTCCCCGACAACACCATCGTCGAGATCCGTGGCAATCCAATGCCCGGCGGTGGCTACGTAGCCACCTTCACCGACGTCACCGCCTTCCGGCGTGCCGAGGAAGCGCTCAAGCGCAGCAACGAAACCCTCGAGCGCCGCGTGCAGGACCGCACCGCACGGCTGGAACAGGCAGTGCACGAAGCCGAGCGCGCGAACGTTGCCAAGACACGCTTCCTGACGGCGGTCGGCCACGACCTGATCCAGCCACTGCATGCGGCGCAGCTGCTGACCGATGCGATGTCGCAGCACATCGAATCGGAGTTCCTCGACAGTTTCCTGCGCCAGATCCGTGGTGCGCTGGACTCCACCGACGACCTGCTGTCCGGGCTGCTGGATATCTCCCGTCTTGAGGCGGGCGGGCTGGTCGCCGATCCGCGCCCCTTCGCGCTGTCGACCGTCCTGGATCCGCTCGCGCAGGAGTTCGCGGTACTGGCGGCGGCGCGCGGCCTGCAGTTCCGCCATGTGCGGAGCCAGGCCTGGGTCCATAGCGACCCCCTGCTGCTGCGCCGGGTGCTGCAGAACTTCCTGGCCAATGCCATTCGTTACACCCGCCATGGCGGTGTGTTGCTCGGTGTGCGCCGCCAGGGACAGGCACTGCTGATCGGTGTGCATGACACCGGCCCCGGCATTGCTCCGGAGCAGCAGGCGGTGGTGTTTGAGGAATTCCACCGGGTCGATCGCAGCAACGGCCAAGGACTGGGCCTGGGCTTGACCATCGCACACCGCATCGCCGACCTGCTGCACGCACCCCTGCACCTGCGCAGCGTGCCCGAGCACGGCTCGGCCTTCTCGATCAGCGTGCAACGCGCAGCACCCCCTGCGACCCCGCGCAGCTCGCCGCCGGCAGCCGGCAGCAGCGCGCTCAAGGGAGTCCGCGTGCTGGTGGTCGACAACGACCCGGACGCATTGGAGGCGATGCGGCAGCTGCTGCTTTCCTGGGGTTGCGATGTCATCGCGGCAGGCCAAGCCGATGACATCGGACCGTCAGCGCACGAGGCGGCGCTGTGGTTGTTCGACTATCACCTGGATGATGGCGATACCGGTGTTGCGCTGTGGAAGCGGCTGGTAGGCATGCATGGGCCGCGTCCGACGGTGATCCTCAGTGCGGATGCCGGCAGCGATACGCGCGAGGCGGTGCGCGGCGTTGGGCTGTCCCTGCTCAACAAGCCGTTCAAACCGTTGGCGCTGCGCTGGGCGATCAACCACCTGCTGGCGGCCAGTACCACGCCCTGACCGGTCAGGGCTCAGGCAGTTCTTCGATCTGCCGGGACGGATCGGCCAATCCCATTTCGTGCAGCACGCGGATGGCCTGCGCGCGGTTGCGCACGCCCAGCCGCTCCATGATGCGTGTCATGTGCGCCTTGACCGTGCGCAGCTGTACGCCCAGCCGGTCGGCAATCTGCTTGTTGAGCAGGCCCTCGGCCACCAGGCCCAGCACCTTGTACTGATGTGCCGACAGGCTGGCCAGGCGTGCGGCCAGGTCGGCATCCCTGCTGAACGTCGCCACCCGTGCCACCGGTTCGCGCAGCAGCGCCGGGATCCAGCGCTCGCCCTCCAGCACGGACTGCAGCGCGGACTGCAGCTCGTTCAAACCCGAGCTCTTGGGCAGATAGCCCGCGGCGCCAAGGTCGATGGCACGCCGGATGACCTGCGGCTCCTCGTTGGCGGAGACGATGATGATCGCCAGGCCCGGCTGCAACGCACGGATCGTGGCCAGCCCGGCCAGTCCGTGGTTGCCCGGCATGTGCAGGTCCAGCAGCATCAGATCGATCGACTGGTTCTCGATCACCTCCAGCACGCTGTCCAGCGAATCAGCTTCGCTGATCTGCAGATCGGCGACCGCCTCTTCCGCCGCGCGATGCAGTGCCGCGCGGAACAAGGGGTGATCGTCGGCGATGAGCAGGGTGGGCATGTCCTGGCGAGATTATCAAATCGGGTGCGCGCGCGAACAGGTACCTAGGTACGCTGGTGCAGCAGGAAGGGCTTGCTAGTGTGGTGCGGAGAAGGCCGGCGACCGCAACGCCGCCCACGAGGAAATGCCATGTCATCTGCCCCCACTCCCGATGCCAATGCCTATCCACTGCTGATCAAGCAGCTGCTGCTGATGCCGCTGGCGGTGAGCCCTGAACAGGAGATCGTCTACGGCGACCAGGTCCGATTCGACTACCGCACCCTGCAGGCGCGCATCGGCCAGCTGGCCGGCCTGTTGACCTCGCTGGGAGTCGGCCACGGCGACACGGTGGCGGTGATGGACTGGGACAGCAACCGCTACCTGGAGGCCTACTTCGCCGTGCCGATGATCGGTGCGGTGCTGATGATGGTGAACGTGCGCCTGGCCCCAGAGCAGATCGCCTACACGCTGAACCACAGCGGGGCGCGGGTGATCCTGGCCAACCGCGAGTTCCTGCCGCTGCTGGACGCCATCGACGAGCAGCTGCCGGACCTGCGCACGCGCATCCTGCTGGACGATGCAGGCGGTCCGCTGCCGCCAGGCTTCGCCACCGAGTACGAAGCGGGGTTGCGCGATGCCACGCCGATCGTCCGCTTCCCGGACTTCGACGAGAACGCCCGTGCCACGGTGTTCTACACCACCGGAACCACCGGGTTGCCCAAGGGCGTGTATTTCAGCCACCGGCAGCTGGTGTTGCATTCGCTGGCGGCGATGGCCGCGCTTGGCGGTGCACCCCGTCAAGGCCGCCTGCATCGTGACGATGTCTACATGCCCATGACCCCGATGTTCCATGTGCACGCGTGGGGCCTGCCCTACGTGGCAACGGCGATGGGCATCAGGCAGGTCTATCCGGGGCGCTACCTGCCTGCGACGCTGCTGGCATTGATCGCGCGTGAGAAGGTGACCTTCTCGCACTGCGTGCCAACCATCCTGCACATGCTGCTGGAGCATCCGGACGCGGCGCAGACCGACCTGGAGGGCTGGAAGGTGATCATCGGCGGTGCCGCCCTGCCGCGTGCGCTGGCGCAGCGTGCACTGACGCGGGGCATCGACATCTTCGGCGGCTATGGCATGTCCGAGACCTGCCCTCTGCTCACCATCGCCCAGATCGACGTGGACAGCGTGACCGATGCCGATGAGGTGCTGTCGCTGCGCACCAAGGCCGGCATACCGGTACCGCTGGTGGACCTGCGCATCGTCGATCCGGACATGAAGGATGTCGCCCACGACGGCATCGCCACCGGAGAGGTCGTCGTGCGCGCACCCTGGCTCACCCAGGGCTACCTGCACGATCCGGATGCATCTGCAGCACTGTGGGCAGGAGGTTATCTGCATACCGGGGATATCGGCAACATCGATGAAAGCGGCTACCTGAGGGTGACCGACCGGATCAAGGATGTGATCAAGACCGGCGGTGAGTGGATCTCCTCGCTCGCCCTGGAGGACATCATCGCCCTGCATCCGGCGGTCAGCGAAGTCGCGGTGATCGGCATCGCCGACACGAAATGGGGCGAGCGGCCGTTGCCGCTGGTGGTCAGGCAGCCTGGCAGTGAGGTGACCGAAGCGGAGATCATCGAACTGGTCGCCGCGCGAAGCCGCTCAGGGGACATCTCACGGTATGCGATTCCGGAACGGGTCAGTTTCGTGGAATCGATCGAGCGGACCAGCGTGGGCAAGATCAACAAGAAGAAGCTGCGTGGGTTGCATGACCCAGCGACTGGCTCGGGCCGTGGGTGATCTCCGCCCGATCGCCGAGGTCAATGCTCGAAGGACACGATGCAGGGCACGCCAAGGTATGAAGCGGCGCCCCGGGATGATGATCTCCCGGGGCACCACTGCTCTGCAGCAGGCCTGATTCAGTTCTGCCAGGACCGGTCACTCTCAGTCGATGCAGGGTCCCTTCGCAGCGATCTCCGTGCCGGATCCCTTCGCACCGATGCTGGCCGGGCCCTGGCATGCATCAAAGCTGTACTTGATCAGCTTCCACGACCCACTCGACCATCGGTATGTCCACGACTCGGAAGCACCGCTCGGCAAGGTATTGGAGATCGAGATGACCTCGCCCTCCACACCGCGTGCAGGCAATGGAACGGGCGGGCCCGCCGCACCGGCCGGCTTCAGGCTGCCAGCAGACTGATAGCTGTGCGAGATGGCCAGTTCGCCCGTCTGCAACGCCGGCGCGTAGGCGGGCGAATTCCGTTTGATCCAATCGACGATGTAGCCGGCTTCCAGCGAATCCGACGCGTACGTGGCCTTCGCAACTACAGTGGCGGTCGCGGTGCCCGCGATCGGTCCTGCATTGACGCCCCCACCGGGGACTCCACTCAGTGCCAGCACCAATGGCAGCGCCGCGCCCAACAGCGAGAACTTCATACCCTGCTCCTTGTGTGTATGCAGCTTTCTCAACGGGCCGTCTATGACCCGCGGGCAGTGTAGGCATTGCGGACAGGCTGGGCATCGGCGCAGTCATGCCCATTTCTCATATCCATCAGGCTTCGAGCGCGAGCTGCCTTGCTGAAGGTCGCAGCGCCGATTGTGTTGAACGCGGCGCTCAGATCCGCGTCGTTGCCATGAAACGTTCGCGGTCCTGCTGCGTGCGGCGGCGGATCTCCTCCAGCGCCTGGCTTTCGGTCGCCTGCAGCATGGCTTCGAACAGGCGCTGGAAGTGAAGGCGCATCGCATTGCGCGCGGCCACCGGATCACGCGCGCGCAGGGCTTCGAAGATCGCCATGTGCTCGTCCGCACGGCTGGCGCCATCATCATGGCAGACCCGGGCATAGACCTCGGTCACCCGCGGCAGTTCGCTGCGCATGCGCCAGATCTGCTGCACGAAGAATTCGACCACCGGGTTGCCGGAAAGCCGTGCGATGGCCAGGTGGAAACGGCGGTCGTACTCGCCGGCTTCCGCGTCACTCAGGTCGCGACGGCACAGCGCTTCGGCCAACGCCTGCAGCTCGGCAATGCCGGCATCATCCAGATTGCTGGCAGCCAGAGCGGCGGCCTCGGCCTCGAATACCGCGCGGGCGGCGGTGAGGTCGAAGGCGCTGACATCCGGCAGCCCGCCGGACGCCTGCGTCGGGCGCGGTTTCACATGCACGCCTGAGCCGATGCGGATGGCGATCCAGCCCTGCGCTTCCAGTGCGATCTCGGCTTCGCGGATGGTGACCCGGCTGACACCGAACCGTTCGGCCAGCTCACGCTCGCCCGGCAGCCGCGAGCCCGGCGGAAATTCGCCGTCCTCGATCAGCTTGCGGAGCTTGGCAGCGATGGTCTGGTAAAGGCGGTTGGCGGACATGCGGCTGACCCTTGGCGATTCCTTCCGGGTCCCTGCCCTGCCACCGCGGCCGGCAAGGGTCCGGTTGGAGCGACGGCGCGACCACTGGCCGCGCCGCCCTGTTCAGAACTTGTATCGTACACCGAAATACGCACGCCGCCCGTAGGTCACCACTTCGCGGAAGTTCCCATAAAGCGGCTGGTAGGCCACGCGCGGCTCGTTGGTCAGGTTCATCAGCTCCAGCGACAGCGACAACTGCTTGTTCACCCGGTAGCGCAGGCGCAGGTCCACGCTGGTGTTGTCATCGTAGTAGCGGTTCTGCTGCGCGGTGTTGCCGGTGAAGTCCTGGTAGTAGTGCGAGCGGAACTTGCCGATGGCCTGGATGTTGAAGCGCCCGACGTCCCAGTAGATCGAGCCGGACAGCACGTGCCGCGAGAAACCACTCAGGCCAGCCGGTGGCACGATGGCCGGAATGATCGTGCCATCGCTGGCCAGCTGCTCGCCCAGTCGCGAGTCCTGGGTCTGATAGTCGGCATCGGCGTAGTTGTAGCTCAGCTTGAAACCCAGCCCGTCGAACGGCTTGGGCAGGTACGACAGCCGATGGGTGGCGGTCAGCTCGAAGCCGGTCAGCGTGCTGTTCTCGTCGGTGGTTACCTGTTGCCGCACCGGTACGGTCACGCTCTGGCCGTCGATGGTGTAGGTCTCCGGCACCAGCGCAGTGGCGGTGCCGCCGTTGAACTGCTTCCAGTACACCGCGCCGGCCAGCATCGTGTCCGGGTTCGGGTACCACTCCAGGGAAAGGTCGCCGTTCCAGGACATCAGCGGCTGCGCGGCGGGGTTGCCGCTGGCGCTGATGTCATCCAGCGCGTCGGCCAGGTTGCCGTAGGTGGCATCACTGCTCACGTTGATGGTGCGCCCGGCACCCAGCGCGGCAATGTCCGGCCGTGACATCGCGCGATATGCACCGACCCGCAGCAACACGTCCGGGCGCAGCTCGAAGGCCGCGTTGAGGCTGGGCAGCAGCTTGTCGTTGCCCGCCTTGAACACCTGCGTGCTGTACTCGCCGGTGGGTTGCAGGCGGATCGTCCCGTCACCGTTGTCCTCGATGCGCAGCCCGGTACGCACGCCTTCAGAACGAACATCGGTCTTGACCCAGCGCAGGCCGAGGTTGCCGGTCACCGGCAAGCCGAACAGGGTGCTGCTGAACTCACCCATCAGATAGAGCGCGCGTGTCTTCTCGGTGATATCGACATTGTTCGGATCCTGGAAACCCGGATCCAGCCCGCTGTCGAGGCTGCCGCGGAACGACTGGTACAGGCAGTTCGGATCGAAGTACGCCCACGAGGAGATCGTGTTGCCGCTGGCGGCATCCATGAAGTCATCCTGCGGGAAGGGTGCACGGCAGGCCTGGTTGGCGGCGATGATCTTCGCTTTGTCGGCCGCCACGCGCTGGTCGTAGTCGGTTACCAGGGTGTTGTCGCGCAGGCGGTAGTCGGCCTGGCTGGCGCGCACGCCGCCCTTGATGCGGGTGAAGAAACCGGACTCCGGCATGAAGCTGGCATCGAAGCGGCCGGCCTTGATCCTGTGGTCATTCTCGGTGGCGCTGGAGGTCACCCGCGCCGCCCCCGTATAGGCGTCCCAGTTGTTGGGGTCGAAGTTCGGCGCCAGGGCAACACTGGGCACTTCGCCGTGCCAGTCCCAGTCATAGTCCACGTAGCCGGTGGCACCACTGCTGATACCGGGCACGACGGCATTGTTGACGTCGCGCTGGTTGGCGCGCAGGCGGGTCATGCGCTCGCTGTCGAGGCGATTGGTGTGCGAGTAGGAAAGATCGGTAGACAGCTCCCAGGCCGGGGTCGGGCGCAGGATCAGGTTCAGCCCCCCCCCCGGTGTATTCCTCGCCACGCCAGTAGCGATTGGAGGTGGAATCAATCGAGGTGCTGCCGTGCAGGTGGCGCACGATACCGTCTTCGTCAACCTCGCGCTGGGTGATGCCGCGTCGTGCGTTGGACAGGCTCAGATCGCTGCGGTTCTCATACCAGTTGCGCTCGGTGTGCTCGAAATCGAGGTTCACTTCAACCACATCATTTGGCCGCCACTGCAGCGCGGCGAACTCGCTCTGCCGGTCGTTACGCTCCTGCTTGAGCCGGTAGATGCGGCTGCTCGGCACCAGGTAGTACGGCGCGCCGTTGGCGATGGCCTGCGCGGACACTTCGTTGCAGTTGGCATTGCCCACGTTCTGCGTGCCATCGCAGGCATACCAGGTGGAACCGCTGGTAATGCTCTCTTCCGGATCGGTGCCGTCCAGGCGCTGGAAGCCCAGCGAAATGCCCAGCTTCTGCCCGTTGCCGAACTCGAACTGATCGATGTAGCTGGCGGTGCCGCGATAGCCGATGCCGTCCTTGTCACGGTACTTGCTGTCGTACTCGGCCCAGCTGCCGCGCAGGTCCAGCTGCGCTGCACGCTTGCCGTACTCCAGTGGGCGCACTGTTTCCAGGCCGATGGTGCCGGCCACGCCGCCTTCGATGATGTCGGCGCGCTGGGTCTTGTAGATGGCCACCGTGTTGATCAGCTCGGCCGGGAACATGTTGAAGTTCACCGAGCGGTCGCCGCTGCCGTTGGTGATCTCACGGCCATTGAAGTTGGTGCTGCTGAGGAAGGCGCCCAAGCCCCGGATGGAAATCTCCGAGGCGCCGGTTTTGTCGCGGGTCGAGGCGGCGCCGGTCAAGGTCTCGATCGCATCGGCCAGCGACGGTGCCGGCAGGTCGCCGATGTCATCGGCCGAGAGCACGTCGGCGATGACCGTGTCGTCGCGCTTCTTGTTGATCGAACTCTGCATTGATTCGCGGATGCCGGTGACCTGCACCTGGTCCAGCGTGGTGGGATCCTGCCCTGACGCGTCCTTGCTGGACTGCGCCTGGGCCGCGGGCATGCCCGCCAGCACGGCAAGCAGCGCCACGATCAGGGGTGTGGGGGACAACGAGATGCTGTGCACTGCTCCGGCGGGTCGCCGCATGGTTTCCTCCTCCCAAAGGATCGCCTGCATGCCAGGCGTGGGACGCAGCTTCGGCACGGCGACATGAAAATGTCAACCAATTGGTATGCGAATGTTCAAATGCCTTTCATCCATACCAGTTGAATGCAATTTAATGTGCTCATGCAGCATGACTTTGCGCGAAAGCTGGCTTACAACGAACCCGGAAGTGGTATGCAGACCCACCCTGAAACGACGGCCCGGCCGTCTCTGGAAGGATTTCATGCGCATTCGTCCGCTTGCTCGACATCCGCTCAACAATCCATCGCTGTTCTGCCTGACCACTGGTCTGGCAATGTGCCTGACCACTTCAGCGGCAAGTGCAGCCAGCTGGCTCGTCCACGATGTCGCTGAGTTCACTACCGCCGCCTCGGCGCTGCAGCCCGGCGATGAGATCGTGTTGGCTGACGGCACCTGGACCGACGCGCGGTTGCTGCTGAAAGGCCAGGGCACGGCAGCCGCGCCGATCGTGTTGCGCGCGCAGACCGCCGGCAAGGTCGTCCTCAGCGGACGTTCGGACCTGCGCCTGGCGGGCAGCTACCTGCAGGTGTCCAACCTGGTGTTCCGCAACGGCTATACGCCGGGTGATGCGGTGGTGGCGTTCCGCGAATCCAGCAAGGCGGTGGCCCGCCACAGCCGGGTGACCGGCCTGGTGATCGATGACTACACCAACCCCGATGCCAGCGACCAGGACTACTGGGTATCGCTGTATGGCAGCAACAACCGGTTGGATCACAGCCAGCTGCGCGGCAAGACCAACGCAGGGCCCACGGTAGTGGTGGTGCGCGATGCCACCCAGGGCCTGGACAACCAGCACCGCATCGACCACAACTGGTTCGGACCGCGCCCGGCGCTGGGCGTCAATGGCGGCGAAACCCTCCGCGTCGGCACCAGCGACACTTCGTTGAGCGATTCCAACAGTACGGTGGAGAACAACTGGTTCGAAGGCTGCGACGGCGAGACCGAGATCATCAGCAACAAGTCCGGCGGCAATACCTACCGCGGCAACGTGTTCTACCGTTCGGCCGGCGCGCTCACGCTACGCCATGGCAACGGCAACCGGGTGATCGACAACGTGTTCCTGGGCGACGACAAGGCCGGCACCGGCGGCGTGCGCATCATCAATGCCGACCAGACCGTCAGCAACAATTACTTCGAACGATTGGCCGGCTCCAGCAACCGTTCCGCGCTGGCGGTGATGGACGCGCAGGCAGATCCGCCGCTGTCCGGCTATGCGCCGGTGGTGAATGCCACGATCAACCGCAATACCTTCGTGGACGTGGCGAAGATCAGTTTCGGCGTCGGCCATGATGAAGCCAAGGGCATCGTGGTCGCCGCCAGCAACAGCCGCTTCAGCGCCAACCTGATCGTCAACCGCACCAGCAGGAACCCGCCGAATGCCGCCAGTTCGCTGGCCGGCATCGACTTCAGTGGCAACGTGCAGTCACCGGCAGCCAGCACCGTATTCCCGGGCGGCGTAGAGGGGCGTGGCGTCAGCCTGCAGCAGGCTGCCAGCGGATTGTGGGTGGCCGCGCCCGCCCTGCCCGCCGTGGGTGCCGATCCTGCCCTGGCGATGACCGCGCGCGAGGCAACCGGCGTCGACTGGTATCCCAAGGTGGGCGAAGTTGCCCTGTCACGCACCCGCAATGGAGTTGATCGATGAGGTTGCAGCCGCTGTTCGTCTCCCTGGCCCTGGCCACCCCCTTTGCCCTGCTGCCGGCCGCGCCGCTGTTCGCAGCCCCCGCTGCCGCAGCGAGGCAGGCCGACACCGCGCCGGTGCTGGTGACCGCAGCGCAGTGGCAGCGGATGGCCAGCGAAGGCGGCCGCTACCCGTGGTTCGCCAAGGAACAGGCGCGCACGGAAAAATCGCTGAAGAAGATGATGAAGGCCGGCATCGACGTGCCGGTACCGAAGGACAAGGGCGGCGGCCGCACCCATGAACAGCACAAGCGCAACTACCAGGCCCTGATGGCGGCCGGCACCCTGTACCGGCTGACCGGCGACAAGGTCTATGTCGACTACGCGCGCGACATGCTGCTGCAGTACGCCAGGCTCTACCCCACCCTGGGCCCGCACCCCGAAGGCCGCGGACAGATTCCAGGCCGCGTGTTCTGGCAGGTGCTCAACGATTCGGTGTGGCTGGTCAACGCCATCCAGGGCTACGACGCGATCCGCGACGCGCTGTCCGCCGAGGACCGCGACACCATCGAATCGAAGGTGTTCCGGCCGATGGCTGAGTTCCTCGTCAGCGAGCCGAAGAACTACGACCAGATCCACAACCATGCCACCTGGGCGGTGGCCGCCACTGGCATGACCGGCTACGTGCTGCGCGACCCTGAGCTGGTGGAGAAATCGTTGCGCGGTAGCCAGAAGAACGATCAGTTCGGCTTCCTTCGCCAGATCGACCTGCTGTTCTCGCCCGATGGCTATTACGAGGAAGGCCCGTACTACCAGCGCTACGCACTGGCACCGTTCCTGCTGTTCGCCAACGCCATCGAACGCAACGAGCCGCAGCGCAGGATCTTCGCGCGCCGCGACGGCGTGCTGCTGAAGGCCGTGGATGTGCTGGTGCAGTCCAGCTATGACGGCCTGTTCTTCCCGATCAACGATGCCATCCTGGACAAGGGCATCGATACCGAGGAACTGGTGGCCGGTATCGGCATTGCCTATGCGCGCACCGGTGACGACCGCCTGTTGTCGGTGGCCCAGCAGCAGAAACGCCTGCTGTTGTCCCCCGAGGGACTGCAGGTGGCGCAAGCACTGGCCGCCAACAAGGCCAAGCCCTTCGATTACCGTCCGATGCTGCTGCGCGATGGCCCGGACGGCGACCGCGGTGGCCTGGCGATCCTGCGCATGAACGGCGAACGCGGCCAGGCGCTGGTGCAGAAGGACACGATGCAGGGCATGGGCCATGGCCACTTCGACAAACTCAACTGGTTGTTCTACGACAACGGCAATCCGGTGGTGACTGACTACGGCGCTGCCCGCTTCCTCAACGTGGAAGCCAAGCGGGGTGGCATCTACCTGGCCGAGAACCGCAGCTGGGCCAAACAGACCGTGGCCCACAACACCCTGGTGGTGGACGAACAGAGCCACTTCAAGGGCGACTGGAAGCGCGGCGAGGAGCATGCCCCGCAGGTGCGCTTCTTCCAGGCCGATGCCGATACCCAGGTTGCCTCGGCGACCATGCGCGATGCCTACCCCGGCGTGGTGTTCACCCGCACCCAGGCGCTGCTGCGCCACCCCGACCTGGGCCTGCCGGTGGTGCTGGACCTGCTGCAGGTACACGGCGACAAGGCCGCGCGCTACGACCTGCCGCTGCACTTCAACGGCCACATCGTCACCACCGGCTTCGAGGCAGAACACTTCCCCACCCAGCGCCCGGTGCTGGGCAAGGACAACGGCTACCAGCACCTGTGGCTGGATGCACGCAGCACGCCCGGCAGCGAACCGCGTTCGCTGGCGTGGCTGCTGGATGGGCGCTTCTACACCTTCCGCTTCGGCAGCAGTGCGCCGGCACAGGCGCTGCTGGTGGAAAGTGGTGCCAACGATCCGGAGTTCAACCTGCGCCGTGAACCGGCCCTGCTGCAGCGCGTGGAAGGCCAGAGGGACGTGACCTTCTTCAGCGTGCTGGAGCCGCATGGCGAGTACAACGGCACCGCCGAGTACGTGCACGGTGCGGACAGCCGCATCAAGGACATCGTGCGCAGCCGGGGCAGCGATGCAGAGGTGATCGAACTGCGCCTGGCCAGCGGCGCACGCATCGCCCTCGGCGTGGCCGACGACAGCAGCGCCAAGGGCGAGCACAGCGTCACCGTGGACGGCCATGCCTACCGCTGGAGCGGCAGCCATGCGCGCATGGACCGCAGCAAGGGTGACGGAAAATGAACGGCCCTGCCGTGGTGGCCAACCTGCGCAAGGTGCCGGTGCGTTCAGCAGTGCGCTGGTTGATCGTGGGCCTGATCGCCATCGCTACGGTCATCAACTACATCGACCGCAATGCACTGGCGGTGATGTGGCCGGAAATCGCCAGGGAAGTAGGCGCGACCAAGGACGACTATGCCCTGCTGGTAACGGTGTTCATGCTGTTCTACGCCGCCGGCCAGTTCCTGTTCGGGCGCCTGTTCGACATGATCGGCACGCGCCTGGGGTTCGCCCTGTCGATCAGCGTGTGGTCGATCTCGATCGCGCTGCACTCGATCACCCATTCGATGCTTTCCTTCAGCCTGGTAAGGGCGATGCTCGGCATCAGCGAAGCGGGTGCGTGGCCCGGCGCGGTCAAGGCCAATGCCGAGTGGTTCCCTGCGCGCGAACGCGCGTTGGCGCAGGGCGTGTTCAACGCGGGTGCGTCGATCGGCGCGATCGTCTCCGCACCCGCCATCGCAGGCTTGTACCTGTGGCTGGGCTGGCGCGGCACCTTCGTGCTGGTCGGTGCGATCGGCTTCCTGTGGCTGCTGCCGTGGCTGTTTGTCTACCGCGCCGGGCCGGACAAGCATCCGTGGGTGAGCGATGCCGAGCGCCGGCTGATCCAGCAAGACCAGGCCGGGCAGCAGACAGAGGCGGCGCCCAAAGCCAGCGTGCGCGAGCTGCTGGCCCATCGCCAGAGCTGGGGCATGCTCGCCTGCCGCTTCCTGCTGGATCCTATCTGGTGGCTGTTCGTGTCCTGGCTGCCGATCTATCTCGCTGAAACCTTCGGCTTCGACATCAAGCAGATCGGCCTGTTCGCCTGGGTACCCTTCGTCGGCGCGATGCTGGGCAGCCTCAGTGGCGGCTGGCTGTCGGGTCGCATGATCCGCGCCGGACACAGCGTGGACCGCGCCCGTAAGCTGGCCATCACCCTGGGGTGCGTGATCATGGCCCCTGCCCTGCTGGGTGCTGTGCTGGCCAACCAGCCGCTGCTGGCGGTGCTGGCGATCGCTGCGGTGCTGTTCGGCTTCCAGGTAGCCATCGGCAACATCCAGACCCTGCCCGGCGACCTGTTCGACGGCCGTTCGGTGGGCACGCTGGCAGGCCTGGGTGGCCTGGCGGCGGTCGCCGGCACCTTGATCACCACCTGGCTGGTGCCGGTGCTGACCCGCCACTCCTACGCCCCGATCTTCATCCTCGTTGCCGCGCTGGTGCCGCTGTCGCTGGCTGTGCTGTGGTGGTGGACCGGACCTATCCAGAAGCTCGACCGTCGCGGCGGCTGAGCCTGGGTCTCCTTCTTTTCCAAGTACTTCCATTCCCCCGCAAACCAAGGAGTTTTCCGCATGTCGTTCCAGGACAAGGTGGCCATTGTCACCGGTGGTGGCCGCGATATCGGCCGCGCCGTTTCGATCAAACTGGCTGCCGCCGGTGCACGCGTCTGCATCAACTACGCCCATGATGAAGCCAGTGCCCAGGAAACGCTGGCAAAGATCCAGGCGGCCGGTGGCCAGGCCATCGTGCATCGCGCCGACGTCACCGATGCCGCCGCCGTGGCCGGCCTGGTCGCTGCGGTACAGGCCGCGTTCGGCGAGCGTATCGACCTGCTGGTGAACGTGGCCGGTGGCATGGTGCAGCGTCGGCCGCTAGCTGACATCGACCCGGCGTTCTTCCACGCCGTGATGGACCTGAATCTGACCTCGACCTACCTGACCACGCACGCGGTGGTGCCACACATGCGCGACGGCGCAGCCATCGTCAACTTCGCCTCTCAGGCAGGTCGTGATGGCGGCGGCCCGGGCGCATCGATCTACGCCACCGCCAAGGCGGCAGTAATGACCTTCACCCGTGCCATGGCCAAGGAGCTGGGGCCGAAGGGCATCCGCGTGAATGCACTGTGCTGCGGCATGATCGCCACCCGTTTCCATGACGAGTTCACCAAGCCGGAAGTACGCACGGCCGTTGCTGGCGCTACCCCGCTGCGCCGCCAAGGGGCACCGGACGAAGCCGCCGACGCTGCGGTATTCCTGGCCTCGGATGCGGCGGCGTTCATCACCGGTGCGAATCTGGACGTCAACGGCGGCACCTACTTCTCCTGACTGGAATCCTGACCATGCAGCGCTGGACGCTCCTGCTTTCATTGACGATCTGTTCCGCCGCAGCTGCGCCCGGCGCGTTGGCCGCACCGGTCTGGGTCACCGCGTGGACCGCCTCGCCGGCACCGGACCGCAAGGATGGCACCGCCGAGGCCCCCGTACAGTTCGCCGCGCAGACCGTGCGCCAGGACATGCGCATCGGCAGCCGTGGCGACGCGTTGCGGCTGCGCATCAGCAACGAACTCGGCACGGCGCCGTTACGGGTCGAGGACCTGCGCGCAGGAGTGAAAAACGGCACGTCCGCTCCTCTGCCGGTAACGGTGGATGGCCGCGCGGTCATCGAGGTGCCGGTGGGTGCCGCGCTGCTGAGCGACCCGGTACCGATGCCGGTGACGCCGCTGCAGGAGATCAGCGTGACGGCCTACTTTCCGCAACCGACCCGCCCGGCGGTGCGCCGCACCGAAGTGCGGGTAGCGGACGGCAGGCAGACATCGGTTGCCGACAGCGTGCGGCTGAGCTACCAGCAGAACGTGTTCTCGGCCGTGATGGTGCAGCGCGCTGATCGTCCCCAGGTGATCGTGGCACTCGGCGATTCCATCACGGAAGGTGCCACCGCCCGTCGCGGAACCTTCAACCAGTGGCCGGAGCGATTGGCGCAGCGCCTGCAGCAAGCCTGCCCGAACCGGTTCGTGGTACTCAATCAGGGCATCAGCGGCAACAAGCTGCTTGACCATGGCCGCAGCCACAGCGCCCTGTCACGATTGGATCGCGATGTGATCGCGGTGGCCGATGCCGATCAGGTCATCCTGTTCGAGGGCATCAATGACATCCGCCACGGTGGTGGCACGCAGCCGCTGCCTGGACGCAGTGCGGCGGACATGCTGCTGGGCTATCAGCAGGTTGCAGCGCGACTGCATGCGCACGGCATCCGCGCCTGGCTGGGTACGTTGACCCCATTCGGTGGTTCCGAGCGCTACGAGCCCGTGTCCGCAGCGACCCGCACCTCGATCAACCAGTGGGCACGCGGTGGGAAGACCGGGTTCGATGGCATCATCGATTTCGATGCCGCGCTGCGTGACCCGAAGGCCGTGGAATCGTTGCCCAACGACATCACCCGCGACCATCTGCATCCCAATGACGAAGGCTACCGGCGCATGGCCGATGCCATCGATCTGCGCATGCTGGGCTGCACCCCCACCGAGTGAGAGAGAACCGATGAGCCGCGTCGTTTGTTTCGGTGAACTGCTGCTGCGCCTGGGCGCACCCGGTCGTGAACTGCTGCTGCAGACACCGCAGCTGCAGGTCCACGTGGGGGGCGCCGAGGCCAATGTGGCAGTCTCACTGGCCTGTTTCGGCCACGATGTGCAGATGGTCAGTACGGTGCCCGGCAACGCGCTGGGCCGGCATGCTGTGGCCGAGCTGCGGCGGCATGGTGTGGGCGTGGCAGGTGTGCGTGAAGTGGAGGCTGACCGCATGGGCCTGTATTTCCTGGCCACCGGCGCGCTGCAGCGCGCCAGTGAAGTGGTGTATGACCGGGCGGGTTCGGCATTCGCCAACACTGCCCTTGCCGACCATGATTGGCCAACGCTGTTGCGTGATGCGCAGTGGCTGCACCTCTCCGGCGTCAGTCCGGCACTGGGTGCCAATGTGGCCGAATCCGTCTTGAGCGCTGCACGGGCCGCACGCAGGTCAGGCGTGCGTGTGTCCTTCGACGGCAACTACCGACCTTCGCTCTGGCAGCGCTGGGGCGGCAACGCCGCCGCCATCCTGCGGGAACTGTTCGCAGAGGCGGATATCGTCCTTGCCGACCATCGCGATATCGAACTGGTGCTGGGACTGCGCTTCGCCGAGGACAGCCCCATCGCGCGGACCGAGGCGGCTGCAGCGGCCGCGTTCGCGGCCCTCCCGCACCTGCAGTGGCTGGCCTGCACCCAGCGCGACGTGGTGAGTGCAGACCATCACATCCTGGGCGCGCTGCTGTTGGGACGCGACGGTACCCGTGCGCAGGCCCCCTCGCGGCCATTGCCCGGTATCGTTGATCGCATCGGCGGCGGCGATGCATTCGCGGCAGGCATCCTGCACGGGCTGGCGTCCGGGTTCGATGCAGAGAGCACCGTGCGCTTCGGTCTGGCGGCAGGTGCGCTGAAGCACTCCATTCCCGGAGACTTCAGTCCCGTGTGCGAGGCCGAGGTCTGGGCGCTGCTGGAGAGTGACCAGTTCGACGTCCGGCGCTGATCTCGCTCCGCCCTACAGGCCGCTCAGCCTGGCCAGCGGCACACGTACGCCGACCATGTACATCAGCAGCGCCACGCCGAGCAATGCACCGGGTGTCAGCATCCAACGACGGAAGGCTCCTGCCCGCGATGGCGGCCTGGCAGCACTGGGTGGCGGGATGTTCATGCGATCCTCTCCTGCGGAATTCAGCCCTGCACGAGGTCCTGCGCGCACTTACAGCGTCAGCAGCCACGCTTCCAGCGCCCGGGTGTCGCGCATGTCGCCCATATAGCGATGATCGGGCACGTGCGGTTCATTCGAACCACGTACCCGCCCACGGAACACCTTCATCGGCACCGAGATCCTGGCCAGCCCGCTGGGCAACCGCTCCGGCCGCACATCCATGTACAGACTGTCGGCGGAGGTCTCGACGCCCACCTGCACCGCGCCCAGCCGCTTCCAGAGGTCCAATGCATCCAGGCAGGCCGAGCCACAGGAAGCATCGGCCACAACCAGGACCCTGCCCTTGCGCACAGGTCCGGCCTGGCTTGGGGCGGATGCTGGATCTGCGCTGGCCTCGGATGGCTCGCGCCACAAAGCCTCACCCCGGCCGCGAGCCTGCGCCATGCCTGCCGTCACCGATTCCAGCATGCGACGCAGCTCAGGCGACGCGTCGGGCGCCTGTTCCAGCTTCTGCAGGAAGCCGCGAAGCCGGGCGATGTTGCCCTCCGAGGTCCGCCACTCTACCCAGCTGCGGTCGGGCAGCGCGTCGACAGCGGCCCGGCCCCAGATCAATCGCGCCAGCTCGATGCTCCATTGCGAAGCACCGCCAGTGTTGCCACGCACGTCCAGCACCACCGTCGGTGCCTGCTGCAGCCCTTCGGCTTGCGGTTCAAGCTGCTCAAGCAGCGCGGTCAGTTCCTTGAAGTTCTGCTCCGAAGGGTCGGCATTGAAGCTGCTGGTGGTGATCCAGTAACTGCCATCGGGCATCGCGTGCCAGCCGTTGGGGGGACGGAAGCTGCGCCGGGTATCAGCCAAGCGCTCCTTGCGCTGTGCTGCCTGCAGCGGGTGCCACCGCAGTGCATAGGATGTCTCGCGTCCGCCCACCTGGAAAACGCAGGTACGCAATGCAGGCACGTATGGATTGCCCTGTTCTAGCAGCACTTCACCACCACCCTGGATGCGGCTGGCCTGCAGGTTCCAGCGACCGCTGAAGTCACCCACCCGGCGTACAGCCAGCGTCTGCGCATCAATGCCGTCACACGACAGCAATTGCGCGCCCAGCGGCGGATGGCCCGGACCACCATCCACGGTCATGACCACCTGCGCATCGCCGTCGAAGCCGGTCAGGAAGCCCGGCCACTGCGTTGGAAGATCGGGAGCATCGGCAAGCGCGTTGAGGCTGACATGCCCATCGTTGAAGGAGGCCGCATAGCCCTTCATCGCCCACCAGTAGCCCGGGTAGCTGGCGACCCGTTCGGCGCGCGAGCGTGCAAGCGCCAGGGCATCGTCCAGCTGTGCGCCGAAACCAGGATTGCGCAGGTCCACGGCGCCCGGATGGCTGCCGCGCATGGCGGCGTCGGCAGCGTCCAGATCCTTCAACAGCGTATCCGACCCGTCGATCGGCGCGCCTTGCGCGTTAGGTGCCGCAAGCGCTGCACCGAGCAACAGCCAAGCAATGACCATGGATTCTTCCCGTCCCCGGAACAAACGCCAGTCTCGCAGTTCTACTGCCTGGCGTACCGCGCCCGCCGCAACGGGCGCGGCCTTCCATCAATGCAGCGGCACCTTCAACACCGAAGGTGCATTGGCCGGCGAACTGAAAGTCACCGTGCCACCCAGCTGGCTGATGCCCGCATACCGCAGGTCCACGGTGTCCACCACCAGGGTCAGGCGGCTGCCGGCCGGAAGGTTCCAGCTGCTGGCTTCCAACCGCAGGTCGATGGTCTTCGCCTGCCCCGGCGTGGCACCACGCAGCGTATAGGGCTTGTGGCTGATCAGCTGGCCGTTGCCCAGCACATCCTCGGCGTACAGGTAGGCGTACAGCGTGGTGTTGGCGCGGCTGGGCGTGACGGTCAAGCGTACCTCCGGCGTTCCATCCAGGCGCTGCGCACTCCACTGGATCGGCCCCTGCCAGACACCTGCGGCGTTGCGGCCCACGAAGGGCACATAGGCACCGGGCGGCAGGTTGATCATCTGCAATGCACCGGAGGCCATCGCCACGCCGGAATTGGCGGCGGTCAGCAGCCCGCTTCCGATCCGGTAACTCCAGCCGGTGCTGCTGCCGCTCGCGACGAGGCCGCCCGTGGGCAGCAGAAGTCCTTTGGGTGCGCTCAGCGCATAGCTGACAGCGCCGGCATTGGTCGCCTCCCAGTTCGGATAGGTACTCCAGCTGCCCTTCTGCGATTTCAGCTGTACTGCAGGCTGGCGGTCGATGCCATTGGCTTCACCCTTGAGGTAATGGTCGAACCAGTCGCCCACCGAATCGTAGACCTCGTTGGGAACACCCAGAGCGCCAAAGGCTTCGTTGAGCGCATGATCGCCATGGCGCAGCTGCAACTGCTTGGGGCCTTTCAACCGGGTGAAGAAATCGACCAGCTGGCCCGGCGGGAACAGGCTGTCGTTGAAGGCGTTGGCGAGGAACACCGCTGGCTGGTTGGCGTTGATCTCATCGATGCTGGACCCGGGGCTGCGCTGCGCCGCCACCGGCAACAGCGAATCCACCGCGCCCTGGTAGTTGCCGACCAGTACATTGCGATTGATGGTCGTCAGTTCCGGTCCCGGGCGGCCGGTGGCCAGGCCGGCTGCCACCAGCAAGGCGATGCCCTGCGCGCTGGGGGTGTCGTTGCTGTACAGCGAGGCCTGCAGATCGGCCCAGCCACTCAGCGCCGCCACGGCCTTGATGCGTGGATCGCGCGCCGCCGCCAGCAGGCTGGTGCCTGCGCCGTAGGAGATGCCCGAAACGCCGATCCGGGCCGGATCGGCGCGGGTGTTGTCCAGCGCCCAATCAATCAGGGCGCTGACATCTTCGACCGTGGCTGGCCCTGCGATGTCGATGCTGCCGCCGGACTCCCAGAAACCCCGCGAGCTGTAGCTGATCACCACATAGCCGCGCCGCGCCAGCGACTGCGCCACCCCCACATACTCCACGCTGGGTACCGCCCAGCTGCTGGGCATCACCAGCAGTGGATAGCGCCCGCTGCCCGCGTCCTGCGGTTCGATGACGAAGGCCCCGAGAGGCGTTCCATCCCAGCTGGGAATGGTCCGGTGGGTGGTCTTGACCGTGGCGGCCCAGGCGGTGGGCGCCAGTCCGGTCAGCAGGATCAACAGCAGCAATACCTTGCGCATCGTCGTCTGTCCCGTCGGTGGTGGTGCAACGGGTTGGACCGTACCAGTGCGAATGGTGGGTGGCACCTTGCGACGCAACATGACGTTTGCTGCATTGCCGGCCTATGGGATCGATGCTATGAGAGCTGGGCCCCAAGGATGAATGGACGTCATGAGGTCACGCTTCCTGCTCTTCGCTGTACTGGCGCTATGTGCGCAACGAACCGTGATGGCCAACGAGCAGGCGTTCTCCGATGCGGCGGCCCGCGAGGTCTTCCGGCGCGCCGAACAGCTCTGCAACGGAGACCGGGGTCGATTGTGGGGTCAATCCCTGTGCGGGCCGATGATGCTGGTGGATCCAAAGAGCCGGCAGGTCATCGCCTCGCAGGCAGACGCACATGGTGCGCTGAAGCAGCGCGGCGATGTGTTCGCAGGCCAGCTTCCATCTGATGCGATCGTCGCCAACACCGCCGTGGACTGGTCCGGCATACGCTGGACGCAGCTGCTCTGGCCATTGCCGCAGGACGCGTCCCGACGCAGCACGCTGCTGGCTCACGAAATGTTCCATCGCCTGCAGCCGGCGCTGCCCATCATCGCGCCGGCGGAAGGTGGAAACGAACACCTCGACACGCTTGAAGGACGCTACTGGCTGCAACTGGAATGGCGCGCGCTTGCGGACGCACTCGAATCCACCGATGCAGTAGCGCAGCACACTGCGATGACGGACGCACTCGCATTCCGCGCCGAGCGCTACCGCCGGTTCCCTGCGGCCGCGCAGGAAGAAGCGGCGCTGGAATTGAACGAGGGCCTGGCCGAGTACACCGGCGTGTTCGTCGGCAATCCGACGCCGTCGACACGTATCCAGGCGGCACTGCATGACCTTCGCGCACACGTGGGTGATCGCAGCTTCGTCCGCTCTTTCGCCTATGCCACCGGCCCGGCCTATGGCCTGCTGCTGGACCAGGCGGCACCTGGCTGGCGCGGCGACCTCGCCCACCAGGCTCGCGATCTCGGCACGCGTCTGGCCGAAGTGACGCAGGCCCCATTGCAGCTGGACGCGACCGCGCTGGGAGCGGCTGCCGCGCGCTATGACGGGCCGGAGCTGCACGAAGCCGAAACGCTGCGCGAACAGCAGCGCCTTGCGCAGCTGGAACACAACCGTGCGCGCTTCGTGACAGGCCCGGTCGTGCGCCTGGATCTGCGCAACATGCGCATCCAGTTCGATCCCAACACCATGCAGCCGTTGCCAGGCCAAGGCATGGTGTATCCAGCAATGCGGCTGTCCGACATCTGGGGCAGCCTGGATGTCACCGACGGTGCGTTGCTGCAGAGCGACTGGAAGGTCGTATTCGTGCAGGCCCCGGCAAGTGCTGAACCGCCACTGGAGGGGCCGGGGTGGTCGCTGAGCCTGAAGCCGGGATGGTCGCTGGTGCCGGGAACACGCAAGGGCGACTACGTGTTGAAGACGAACCCCTGACCATCGCTACAGGCAGCGCGATGTCCTAGCACGCCTGCGTTTCATCCACGCGCCGCATGATCTGACACATCTCCAGTGCTTGCGCGCTGTCACAGCTTCGTCGTTTCGCCATTGACCGAAAGACGACAGCTTGTGACGCTTACGACACCGCACGGCCTCCGCGGCCCTGTCATCGCGGTCACGTCCCACGCATTCCGCACTACCCGACTACGCAGTGTCCTCACATGACCTCGCTCCGGCCCGGTCGTAGCGGACGGCTGCGCTCTGAACTTCTGCTGGAGAATCGCAATGCGCCTTGCAGGTTTCTTCTTCGCGTTCGTCCTCAGTACCTTCGCCGGTGCCGCCCAGGCCCAGGTCGTCACCCTCAACAAGGGCGGCTTCGTGCTCACCTACGACTGCAGCATCCACAGCGCCACCCGCTACGAATACACGCTCACCGCCGACACCGGCTCCGCCGCGCGCCCGTCCAGCTTCTACAAAGACCCGGACCTGCCGGCCGGCTGCCTCGGCCAGAACAGCACCGCGTCGTATGCCAGCATCCGCAGCGGCTATGACCGCGGCCATCTGGTGACCTCCAACCACATGGACTACAACGCGACCTACATCCGTCGCGCCAACTACATGACCAACATCGTTCCGCAGGTTTCCAGCTTCAATCAGGGCGTCTGGGTGAAGGCCGAAAACGTGGCCGAGTGCTACCGCGACATCGCGCCGGTGGATGTCTACGGCGGCGTGGTCTATGGCGACGCGTCCAACGATTACTTCCTTGCCAGCCACGGCATTCCCACGCCGGAGTTCTTCTGGAAGACGATCATCACCCGCGACCCGAACACCGGCACCGCCAAGGCGATCAGCTGGATCATCCCGAATGAAGCGAACCTGGGCAGCCTGGACAGCTACCTGGTGACCATCGCCGACCTGGAGGAGCTGCTGGGCGCCAGCTATGTGGCGATCAACGCGCCCGCTTCGCTGAAGAACATGCTGCCGGCCACCACCTGGCCGCAGCCGGCGGGCTGTGATCTGAGCTGAGCTGAGCTGCCAGGACGCCCGTGCGGTCGCGATTCCGGCCGCACAGGCGCACTTCGCCTGGACAGGTACGGCGCAGTTGGATTCAGTGCTCTGCCACCTGCACCACCACTTTGCCGAACGGCCCCTGCTGCAGTGCTGCCAGTGCCGCAGGCAGGCCGGCGAACGAATGCACGCTGTCGATGACAGGCTGCAGGCGCTCGCGTTCGATGAAGACGTTCATCGCCTCGAAGGCCTGGCGATGGCCAACCGAAACCCCCTTCAGCGTCGCGCGGCGCAGCATGAGAGGAACCGCCGGCATGTGCAGGTCGGGATCCTCGAGGAAGCCGATCTGCAGGATGTGCCCGCCCACTGCGAGCGCCTCCACGCTCTGGGCGAGGTTGCCGCCTCCGAGCAGCTCAAGCACATGATCGACGCCCTGCCCTCCGCTCAGCTCCATCGCTCGCGCGCCCCATGCAGGATGTTGCCGCGTGTTGATCGACGCCCATGCACCCAGCCGTTCTGCAAGGGCAAGCTTGCTGCCACTGCGTGAAGTCACGATTACCCGGGCTCCCAGCCGCTGGGCGAACTGCAGCCCGAACAAGGAAACACCACCGGTACCCTGCACAAGCACGGTCTGGCCAGGAGCGAGTTGGCCGGCCTCGACCAGTGCAAACCAGGCCGTCAGCGCCGCCACCGGCAACGTGCTGGCCTGCAGGTCAGACAACGAGGGGGGCGTAGCGACTGCCACGTCCTCCGGCAGCACCACATACTCCGCCAGCACGCCCGGCAGCGGACCGCCCAGGGACAGTCCGTGCTGCAGCATCTCGGGCGGAGGCGCGCCATCGAGCCACTGCGTCCAGAAATTGCCCATCACCCGCTGGCCAACGCTGAAGCGTCGCGCTGGGCTTCCGGTTTCGACAATGACGCCGGCCATGTCCGAAGCGGGAACAAACGGGTGTGGCAGCGGACCGGACAACAGTCCGCCGTCGATCACCAGGCGATCGCGGTAGTTGAGCGACACGGCACCGACCTTGACCAGTACCTCACCAGGGCCTGGCCTGGGAATGGGGCGCCGTACGCAGCGCAGGTGAGCAAGGCCCGGGGCATCGAGCTCCCAGACCTTCATGGTCGAAACAGACATGGGAAATCACTCATTGGCGCGCGGAAGTGCGCCAGGAAAGTCTATTGACGCATGGATGTGTTCAGTGACGGGATATTGTCGATACACTGAATCCATAAATTCCCCAATTGACGCATATGACCAGCTACAGTGCGGCGCGCCTGCAGGGCATCAGTGTGTTCGTCCAGGCCGTGGACGCCGGCAGCTTCACCGCAGCCGGTCTGCGCATGGGGCTGAGCAAATCGGCCGTTGGCAAGAGTGTGGCCACGCTGGAGCGGCGACTGGGCACCCGGTTGCTGGATCGCACCACGCGCAGGCTGGCGCTCACTGTCGAGGGCGCCGAGTTCTACCAGGTCTGCCGGCGCATCCTGGCCGAACTGGACGAAGCCGAATCCAACGCAGCGTCGCGGCGGCAGGAGGTTTCCGGCCTGTTGCGGGTCAGCCTGCCGGTAGCGTTCGGGCAGCGCTGGGTGATGCCGGTACTGATCGGACTGGCGCAGCGCCATTCGCGGCTGCAGCTCGATGTCAGCTTCACCGACCGCAGGGTTGATCTGCTCGAGGAAAACGTCGATCTGGCCGTCCGCCTGGGGCCGCTTGACGACAGCAGCTCGCTCTCTGCCCGGGCGCTCGGCCGCCAGCATGCCGTGATATGCGCTGCACCCGGATACCTGGCGGCACGTGGCGTCCCGGTGCGCGCCGAGGATCTTGCCGGACACGACTGCATCACCTTCGGTCGGCAGGGGCACGCGCTGCCCTGGACGGTGCCGGACGGCTCCGGCGGGCTTGTCCAGCACCGCATTGAAGGGCGCCACCGCATCAGTGACGGCGATGCGCTGCGTAGCGCATTGCTGGCCGGGCTGGGCATTGCAGAAGCGACCACCTGGCTGGTGGGGGACGCGCTGCGCAGCGGCGCACTGGTGGCCGTATTCCCTGCCTCGGGTAGCGCGGGCGCGCCCCTGCATGCGCTCTGGCCTACCACCCGCGACCTTGCTCCCAAGGTGCGTGCCGCAGTGGATGCGCTGGTCGAGGCGTTCGTTCCGTCTCCACCGTGGGAAAATACCCGCTGATCGCCCCCATGGCTGTTGTTTCAAGGAGCTGTAGATGTCCCGTTTCCCCTTCGATGCCGTGCTGTTCGACTGCGATGGCGTACTCGTTGATTCCGAGCCGCTGGTCGCCCGCGTGCTTTCGGAAATGCTGACCGAGCGCGGCTGGCCGCTGACCCCGGCGCAGGCCGGTGAGGTGTTCCTGGGCCAGTCCGTGGCCCATCTGGCCGGCCTGATCGAAGAACGCACCGGCAAGCCGTTCACCGAGGAATGGCTGGAAGAGTTCCGCCAGCAGCGCAACCGCGCGTTGGAACGTGACCTGGTTGCGATCCAGGGTGCGCCCGAGGCGGTGCGTGCGATCGCGGCGCTCACCGACGGCCGGATTGCATGCGCGTCCGGCGCCGATCTGCACAAGGTGAAGCTGCAGCTGGGCAAGGTCGGCATCCTTGATGCCTTCGGGGCCCACGTGTTCAGCGGCCAGGACATGCCGCACACCAAGCCGCATCCGGATGTCTATCTGGCCGCCGCCGCTGCGCTGGGCGTGGACCCGAAGCGTTGCGCGGTGATCGAGGACACTGTTACCGGTGCAACGGCCGGTGTGGCCGCTGGCGCAACCGTGTTCGGCTTCAGTGAAGGCGGTCCGCACCACAGTACGCCGGAGGCCCTGCGTGCGGCGGGTGCACAGGTGATCTTCCAGCGCATGGAAGACCTGCCCGCCCTGCTTGCCGCCCATGCGGTCGACGCGGTCGCCTGACCTTGCCTCAGCCCGCAGCGCCGAGTGCGGCGCTGCGGCGCCTTCCGGCGTAGTGCAGCACGAACAGGTAAAGGCCGGTGAACAGTTGCAGGAACAGGGGTGGCAACGGTGAGTAGGTGAGCCACGCCACAGGCTCGCCCTGTCCCATCGCGCGCACTACGAAGTTGGCGATCACCGCCAGGGTGAACACGATCGAGGTCCAACGGTGCACGGGCCGTGCCCAGCCACCGCGGCTCATTGCCGGCGCCTCGTCTCGGAGCGGGCTTCGATCATCTTCCAGCCATTGCCTGATGGATCGCGGAATCCGGCGTCCACGGCGCCATAGCGCTCGATCGGCTCCTGGGTGAATTCCACGCCCAGCGCCAGCCATTGCGTGTAGCGCGCCTGGCAGTCATCCACGGCCAGCACCAGCGGCGGCATTGCGCCCTTGGCCACCAGCTGCTGCAGCGAAAGCGCGGTGGCCGCATCGTGGGTGGGCGGGCCAGGCACGAACAGGCCCAGCTGGAAACCGTCCTGGCCCGGGCTGCGTACCGTCAGCCAGCGGTAGCTGCCGTTGCGTACATCGGTATGCACCTCGAAGCCGAGCTTGCCGACATAGAACGCGAGCGCCTCATCCTGGTCGCGCACATACAGGCCGACCGTGTTCACAGTGTTCGTCATGGGACCTCCCTCAGGTGGGGTCCACATTAGCAACCGCCTCGCGGCGACGCTTCTCCAAAACTGCGATCTTAAGGTCCGGTCGCTGTGCGGCACGTGCGTGGCATTCCGGCACGCTGGCCGACGCCGCCTGGCCTGCACGCTCACGCTCACGCACATTGCCCGGGCTGTCACCGGTGATGTCACGGAAGATGCGGCCAAAGGTGCCCAGGCTGCTCCACCCGGTCTGCACGGCGATTTCGGTGACCGGCATGTCGGTGTCACGCAACATCGCCACGGCCCGTTCGATGCGGCGGCTGAGAAGATACCGGTGCGGCGGCAACCCGAATGCCTGCTTGAACGAGCGGGCGAAGTGCGCCGGCGACACCGCACTGACCTCGGCCAGGCGTGTGACTGGCCATTCCTCATGGCTGGCCCGGTCCATCCGGTCCTTGGCACGCAGCAGGCGTCGCAGCAGTTCGGGGCTCTGGTTCACAGCGTCACCGCTTGGGCCAGATGATGGCGTGCTGCGTGCCGTGCCTCGGCGGCCTGTTCGACCAACCAGTCACGGAATGCGATGACCTTGGCGCTCCCACTCCGCGCCGAGGGCGCCACGAACCAGAAGCTGCGACCGTCGCTGGCGACACCCGGATGCGCCTGCACCAGGCGCCCGCTCTCCAGCTCGGCCTGGAACAGGATCGGCGAACCGATGGCGATGCCCTGCCCTGCGATCGCGGCACCGACATCCAGATGCTCGACGGCGAAGGGCGTGACCAGACTCCCTGGTGCCGGCGGTGGAAGGTGCCCGTGCGCGGCGAACCACAGGGCCCACCAGTCCGGCCGACCGAGCAGGGGAATCTCCAGCGTGGTGCTGCCCAGCCCACGGGCCGACGGCAGCAGCGCCGGCGCACACAACGGCATGAAAACGCTGGGGAACAAGGGTGTGGCCTGCAGCCCAGGCCACTCGCCATGCCCGTTGCGGATGGCGGCATCGAAGTGGCCGGCGGCAAGATCCTGCGGCTCTGCCGACAGATCCAGTTCCAGCAGGAGCTGCCGATGGCGGGCGCGGAACGTACCCAGCCGCGGCGTCAACCAACTGGTGCCCAGCGTTGGCAGTACGGACAGGCGCAGTCGCGCCGCATCCATGCCAGCGGCGCGCATGAAGCTGGCGCGTAGTGCGTCGAATGCCCGGGTGGCTTCCTGCGCGACGCTGGCACCCACCACCGTCAGTTCCACGTGCTGTGCGTGGCGCAGGAACAGGCAGGTACCGGTCTGGGCCTCCAGCCGCCGCACGTGATAGCTCACCGATGCCGCAGTGGTGTCGAGCTCCTCTGCGGCACGCGCGAAGCTGCCCAGCCGCGCCGCCGCCTCGAAGGCGCGGATGGCGGCAAGCGATGGCAGCTGGCGTTGGGTGACCATAAGTGTGGCTTAGCCTGAGCCCCGATATCTGCGTGGTCAATCCCCTTCGTACCCGCAACGATGGGGGCACCTTCGGTAGGGGATCACGCATATGGATCGACGGCAGTTCCTGGTCACCCTGGCCGCCACGGCCGCGTCCACCGCCCTGCCCGCCGGGTGGGCCCTGGCCAGTCACAGCGATGACTGGAAATGGTTGCAGGGCACCTGGCAGGTCCGGCACCAACGCCTGAAGGAGCGGCTGGTGGGCGATACCCGCTGGGAAGCCTTCACCGGCGCCAGCGCGGTCTGGCTCACCCTGGGCGGGCTCGGCACCATCGATGACAACGTCATGGCACTGCCTTCGGGTCCCTACAGGGGCCTGGGCGTGCGTGCCTTTGATCCGGTGTCTTCCACGTGGTCGATCTGGTGGATCGATGGCCGCAATCCTGCCCATATCGAAGCCCCCGTACGCGGCGGTTTCAAGGGCGATGCCGGAAGCTTCCGCGGCACCGACCGGATCGACGGACGCCCCATCGACGTGTGGTTCCGGTGGCACGCCATCCATGGCGAGGAGCCGTGGTGGGAACAGGCATTCTCCGACGACGCCGGTGCGCACTGGGAGGTGAACTGGCGCAACTGGTTCCGCCGCACGGCTGCGGCCCCCTCGCCGCTTCCGAAGCTGCCGGATGCACCGGGCGATTTTGATTTCCTGGTGGGCCATTGGAACGTGCGCCATCGTCGCCTGCGCGCCCGACTGGCAGGCAGCGATGCGTGGGACGCGTTCAACGGCACCCTGCACAACTGGCCGGTACTGGGAGGATTCGGCAACGCAGGTGACAATCTGATGGACGTGCCAGGAGCCCCGCTGCGCGGCATGGGCATCCGCGCCTGGAATGCGGCTGAGCGGCACTGGCTGAGTTGGTGGCTGGATGGCCGGGAACCGACCCGGATCGGCGCGCCACTGCTCGGCCGTTTCGAGGCCGGTGTCGGTCGCTTCTTCGGCGAAGACCAGCACGACGGACGAGCGATCCGGACGCGGGTGATCTGGTCACGCATTACCCCGCGTTCGGCGCGCTGGGAACAGGCGGCCTCGACCGATGGTGGACGCAGCTGGGAAACCAACTGGGTCAGCGACTTCGAGCGGCAGGCATGAAGGCGCTGCTGGCCGTGATGCTGCTGGTGTCTGCGTCGCCTTGCGCGTCTCCATCCAGGGTGCTGCAGATCGTCGGCCCGGCCGAGCGCTTTGCTCCGGGTATTGCATCCACGCAGTACGACGAGATTCGACTGACCTTGAGCCCGGACGGAAAGACCGCACTGTGGTTCAGCCGCAACCGGCCCGGCGGTCCGGGCGGGTATGACATCTGGGTCTCCCGTAACGATGGGCAGCGCTGGCGGCCGGCGAAGCCGGTGCCGTTCAACACGCCGGGACGTGACTTCGATCCCGCCTTTTCCGCCGATGGCCGCGCGGTGTATTTCTGCTCGGATCGAGCAGGCGGCCAAGGCGGCGACGATCTGTATCGGGTCAGCGTGGGGAGCGACGGTCGATTCGGGGAGCCGGTCAATCTCGGCCCCGCAGTGAACAGCGCGGCCGATGAGTTCGCGCCAATGCTCTCGCCAGACGCAGCCACGCTGCTGTTCTCCAGCGATCGCGCAGGCGGTGCGGGTGGCCATGACCTCTACGTCGCAGCGATGGTCCGTGGTGAGGCGCAGCCCGCGCGGCCACTGCCCGGAGACCTCAATACCTCGGCGCAGGAGTTCGATGCCACCTTCCTCGGGGATGGCCGTACTGTGGTCTTTGCCCGCGCTCTCGACTTCGGCAGCGCACCGGTGCGCCAGTTCATTGCCTACGAACGTGGAGGCCGTTATGACGCGGGCCATGCATTGCCCTCGCCCTTGAACGAAACCTCCGGCGACAGCTACGGCGCGATGCTGGATGGCTCGCAACCCGGCACGTTGACCTATTCGGCCCGGCGTGCGGACGGTGCAGGGTTGGACCTGTACCGCATCCGCTACCGGATGAAGCGCCCTTGAAGGCGGATGTTGTCGATTCCCGGCACCCCGGTTCGTCGAGAGGATGAATACCCCAGGAGAAAATGCAGATGCCCTCCCATCAGTCCCTTGCCTGCGCCTGCGGCCAGGTCCGCCTGACCGCCACGGGCCAACCCATTGCCACCGTCGAATGCTGCTGCGACAGCTGCCGCAAGGCCGGCGCCATGCTGCAGTCGCTGCCCCGAGCACCCGAAGTACTGGGCCCGCATGGCCAGACGCTTTTCGTAATGCACCGCAAGGATCGCGTCAGCATCGATGCCGGACATTCCATGCTGCGTGCGTTGCGCTTGTCCAGCAGGGGCGGCAGCCGCCGCGTCCTGGCGGGCTGCTGCAATACGCCGCTGTTCCTGGAGTTCAGTGGCGGCCATTGGCTGAGCCTGTATGGCCTGCTGTGGCCCGCATCGGCAAGACCCGCCGTGGAGATGCGGACGATGGTCAGTGATCTTCCTGATGCGTCTGTCCTTCCGGACGATGTGCCGAACCTGCAGACCCGGTCGCTGCGGTTCCATGCACGGTTGATGAAGGCGTGGATCGCCATGGGCTTCCGCAGCCCACGCATCGAAGTCGCGGGAGATAGCCATGTCTGAGCCCGAGCGGATCGAGATCGAGAGCATCACCACGCCCGGGCACATCCAGCGCGTGGATCGTGCCAAGTATCTCGCCATGCGCCATGCCTTGCTGCAGGCCCTGCCTGCGCAACCTCCAGGCCTGACCGTTGCGCAGGCCAAGCAGGCGCTGCTGCCGCACCTGCCCGCCGCCCTGTTCCCGGCAGGCGCCACCGCCGGCTGGTGGTTGAAGGCCGTGCAGCTGGACCTGGAAGCCAAGGGCGTGATCGAGCGCGTCACGGGCAAGCCGTTGCGCCTGTTCAAGCACCTGGCGGCCGGCTGATCAGCGCTGCGCAGGCAGCTCCAACCGGTGCTTGCGGCATAGGCGATACACCGTCACCCGCGAGATCTGCATCTGCCGCGCGCACTCGGAAACGTTGTAGCCGGTCTGGCGCAGGGTCTGCAGCAGCACATCGCGCTCGGCCTGGCCCCGCGCATCGTGCAGCATCGCCCCAGGCAGGACCGCCACCGATGCGCCCAGCTCCAGGTCACGCTCGCTGATCAGCTCGCCCTCGGCCATGATCGCCGCACGCTGCACGCGATTGAGCAGTTCGCGTACGTTGCCGGGCCATTCGAAACGCCGCATGGCCTGCAGTGCGGCCGGCGCAAAGCCGCGTGCACGCACGCTGTGGCGCTGCCGGAAACAGCGCAGGAAGTGTTCGGCCAGCAGCTGCACATCGGCACCGCGCTCACGCAATGGTGGCATGAGCAGGCGCAGCACGTTCAGACGGTAGTAGAGATCGCTGCGGAACCGGCCCTGCGCCACCGCGTGTTCCAGTTCCACGTGGGTGGCAGCCAGCACTCTCACATCCGCCCGCAACGGCTGGCTGCTGCCGACGCGCTCGAAGGTGCCTTCCTGCAGTACACGCAACAGGCTGGTCTGTGCCTCCGACGGCAGGTCACCGACTTCGTCCAGAAACACCGTGCCGCCGTGCGCGGATTCGAACACGCCGATCTGCCGCTTGTCGGCACCGGTGAACGAGCCACGTTCGTGGCCGAACAGCTCCGACTGCACCAGGTTGGCCGGAATCGCACCACAGTTCACCGCAATGAAAGGCCTGCCAGCACGCCCCGACAACGCATGCAGCGCATGTGCGGCCAGTTCCTTGCCTGTACCGGTTTCGCCGGTGACCAGCACCGGCAGCTCCACCGGCGCGAACTTGTGCAGCACCGTGCGCACCGCATGCAGCGCAGCGCTTTCACCAATCAATGCGTGCGGTCCCTGCCCGCTGCAGGTTGCGTCGACAGGCGGATCATCTGCGTCGAACTGCTGGCGCATTGCGCAGACCAGATCCTGCAGGCCGAACGGCAGCGTGAAGCGGGCACGGCATCGCTGCAGCAACGGCAGCCAGGCCGCTGAAGCAGGTCCGGCACCCGGTGGCAGTACCGCCAGCCAGGGTAGATGCTGGTGCTGCTCGATCCACGGTACCAGCAGCTGCAGCGCGACCGCATCGAGGTGGCGCAGATCGAGCACGGCGAGCAAGCGATCGCGCCCGCGCAGGCCAATCGCCATGGCGGGATCGGGACGGATGCTGCGCACATACCAGCCTGCTGCCGCCAGCGCACTGCGCTCGTTCGCCAACGGCTCGCCAAACCAGAGCACGCAACGTGACGGTGAAGCCTCCGGGACCGCTGCCATGCTTCCCCCAGCATCCGGACACCGTCGGCGGACTGTCAGGCAATCACCGGCGTGCCGCCCCCCGCCGGGACCTCTACGGCCACCGGGGCGGCCTTTGTTGGGCGGATCCTAGCGCTTCCCTAAACGGCGGCGCAATGAGCAGTGCGTCAAGAAATTCCTGGCTGAAGCGGCACCGTTGCAGACCGCGACGCCACCTGTAACACGGATGCGACAGTCGCCCGCCGCCCTTGCCCTGCGGTGCCTGGGGCTTCGAAATCCCAACAATTCCACGACGTGCCTGTAACAGCGTGGCAGCAGCCCGGTCAGGTGCGGCACGGTGCCGACATTGGCCGGTGGGCACTTCGGAGTTGGCACGGTTGATGCGTGGTTCCGCCGCACCCATCGCGGGAGATCGGCATGGACGGCTCCACCCTGATTCGCGGCCTGGCCGCAGCACTGGCAGTGGCCCTGCTGTCGGTTGGCGCGGGCGCATCCGCATCCGGCGCCCGCCAAGGCGTGAAGGCACAACCGGGCGAGATCGTCCTGCTGCGGGATGTATCCGCGCGCCCGGCATACCGCATGGCACCGCCGGGCATGGCGCTGATTGCCGACCCGAAGCCGCAGCGCGAGATCGCCACCGCATTGGGTGCCGGCGGCACAACAACCGGCATGGACGAGTTGAGCGATGAGGACTATGCCGGCATGGGCGCCGGCCAGGCCGCGTCCATCACGGCGCCGGGTGGCACCACTGTTGAACGGGTCACCCAGCAGGCCCTGGGCGGCACGCTGGGCCGCAGTGGCGACGGCATGGTCGGCAGCAATCTGGGGGGTGCCATGAGTGGACCGCTCGGTGCTGTGGGCAGCAGCACCCGCGGTATCGCCGATACCGTGCGCGGCGCACTGGCCCAGTTCCCGCTGCAGGGCACGGCCCCGGCAGGTGGAAAATGAAGGCGCTGCACGGGTTGCTTCTGCTGCTCGCTGCCGCGCCCTGGGCGACCCGGGCCGATGACTACAGCGGCATGCTCGCCTATCTCGACGTGGCCCGCATCGACGGCCACGCACTTGCCGGAACGAATGGCGCCATCGCCGTGAACCAGGCCGCCGGCGACCTCAACGTGCAGGCCAACCTACGGGGTATCGCCAAGGGTGATCGCGCCGACGTCGCGATCAATGCGCGGCAGCTGCAGCAGGGCAACCGCGTGCTGTCCGGGCCGCTGCAGGCCACTGCATTCATTGGCGGTGACGCACTGGCCGGTGCCAGTGGCATCGCATCCATCAACCAGGCCAGCGGCATCGCCAACACGACGCTCAACGTCGTCAGCGCGACGCTGGCCCGACAGGGCATACGCGAAACCGACGATACGGTCTTGGCCGCCGAGGGTTCCGCGTTGGCAGGGGGGCGGGACGACACCGGTCACGGCGTCGCGACGGGCACCCGCAGCGCAGGTGTAGCCAGCACCGCACTGCGGGGATTCGACGGGGTCCTGCAACTCAATCAGATCGCGGGCAACGGCAACGACACGGCCAACGTATTGGGCCTGGTCGTGCAGGACCGCCCGTGACAACCACCCAACCGATGCACCACCTGATGAGAGAGAGGGCACCATGAAAGCGACCGTCAAACAGACCATGCTCGCCATGGCGATTGCCACTGCCTCGACCGCCGCTGCGGCCAATGGCTGGGACAACCAGAACGCCAACGCGAACATCAATCACAACCACACCGTCAGCGAGACCCGCAACGACACCCACAACCACACCGACAACGACGTACGCAACCGCACCGTCAACGTCAATGTGCAGAAACACAGCAACATCCAGGCCGACGAACGCAAGGAAAAGAACAACCACGGCGTCGACGTGAACCTGGAGAAGGACCTGCGGCTGAGCACCGACATCAATTTCTCCGGTGACCCGAACATCACCGGCGACATTGACCTCGACTCGGCGGCCATTGCCGTGATCGACAACCGCCAGTCGATCAGCAACAACGCCACCAGCAACAGCCTGGTCACCAACAGTGCTTCCATCGGTGACAGCGTGGGTGCCGGCGCCTCGGGCAATCTCGGCTTCAACGTGGTGTCCGGCGACAACAACGCGCAGGACAATGCCGCGTCGCTGTCCGCTGCCGACGCGTCCTTCAGCTTCGGCATGGCCGACGCCGAGGTGTTCGTCAACCAGGCCGGCTTCGGCAACGCCACCATGAACTCCGGCGTCACCAACGCCGCAGGTCTCGGCGGCAACGCCTTCGGTGGTGCTTCGGGCAACATCGGCGTGAACATCGCCTCGGGCAACAACAACGAGCAGAAGAACGCGCTCGCGGCCTCGGTAGCGACCACCGCGGTGGCGCAGTCGAGCATCAGCTCCAACCAGGTCTCCACCGGCAACACGGTCAGCAATGCCGGCTTCGTGCAGTCCTACACGGATACCGTGCAGGTCGGCATGCGTGGCGGCGTCAGCGGCCTGACCCTGGCCTATGGCGCGGGCACCTACCGCGGCACCGGCAACGCCTACCAGATGGCCAACTACTATCTGGATACATGGAATGGCGAGCTTCCACATCCGGGTGGCAACAGCACCGGCCACATCGACCTGGACAACGAGATCCAGAACGCCACGATGAACCCAAACCGGCCGGGAGTGGGCGGCCTGGGCTTCGATACGCGTGAGAGTGGCACCAGCCAGTTCGTCGAACTGGGCGTGGCCGATCTGTACGCCAGCCTCAGCGGCACGGTCAGCACCACGCGCTGGGTGAACGTCAACGCCACCAACACCTCGGCGTTGTCCGGCAGTGCCTTCTCCGGCGCCTCCGGCAACATCGGCGTGAACGTTGCTGCGGGCACCGGCAACCTGCAGGCCAACAGCCTGGCCCTGGCCGTCGCCCAGCCCAGCACCGGCGGCGGTGGCGGCACCGGCGAGTAAGCGCAACACCCCGGCCGTCCGCCAATGGCCGGGTTCCCGGGAGCCCCTGTTCCTCCTCCCCCTTGGGACAGGGGCTCCCCCCTGCTGCCGGAGAACGTGATGATCCGTTGCCGCCTCTCGTTGCGCCTGCTGGCGATGCTGTTGCTGCTGGGTACCGCCTCCGCGTGGGCGGGCGAGGTGCGCTTCAGCGGCGTATTGCCCAATGGCGCGTTGCTGCAGCAGAAGGTGGAGAGCATGCAGGAGCGGCGCTACCGCAACGTGGTGCGGCAGCACACCGATTACAGCTGCGGGGCCGCCGCGCTGGCCACCATCCTGCGCCACGCCTACCACCTTGATACCGACGAGGCGACGGTGATCGAGGGAATGATGGGGGTCTCCGATCCCGCTCTGGTAGCCGAGCGCGGCTTCTCGCTGCTCGACATCAAGCGCTACGTGGAATCGCTGGGCATGCGCGGTCGGGGCTACCGCATCGATGAAACACGACTGCGCACCCTTCGCGTGCCAGGACTGGTGTTGATGGACGTGCGCGGTTTCCGCCATTTCGTGGTGCTCAAGCAGGTGCGCAACGGCATCGTGGAAGTGGCCGACCCGATCCTGGGCAACCGCAGCCTGGCCCTTCCGGAGTTCCTGGCCGCCTGGCCATCGCGCGCGGTCTTCGTGGTGATCGGCAGCGACTTCGATCGCAACACCGCTCTTCTGCAACCCAGCGAACGGCCAAGCGCCCGCGCGCTCTACGCGCGGCAAGGGCCGATCACCGATGCCGAATTGGTCGACTTCGGCTTCAGCCACGCCGACCTGTTCTGAAGGAGGTTCGACCATGTTCCGCCAACCGATGATGATGGCTCTGCTGCTGGCCTTCCCTTCCCTGCCCCTGCAGGCGGCAGAGGGCGCTCCCGGTCGCGGCCTGAAGGAAATTCCGGACCCGGAACTGAGCCTGATGCGGGGGCGCTACACGGTGGGTGGCAACAACGTTGCCTGGTTCGGGGTCACCATGGTGTCGCAGTGGCAGGCCAGCAACGGCGCGACGCTGCAGGGCAGCCTCACCCTGGGCATGGACTTCCGTGGTGGTGGCGTGCCGAAGCTGAGTTTCCAGCCCAGCGTGCATGTCACGGCAGCCGATGCGCCGCTGCCCGATACCCACGGACGCAGCATCGACAGCAGCGGTCTGGCCAACGCCAGCGGCCTGGTGCAGAGCGTGCAGGTGGCCGGCGATGGCAATTTCGCGCGCAACGTCACCACGCTGACCGTCCGCGAGGGTGGCGTGCCAGCCGTTCTCTCTGATGGCGCAGGCAACGTCACCGCGCAGCAGGCCGGCGCCAGCGCGACCGCCATGCTGGAAGGCAACCAGGCACGCCTGCTGCTGCAGGTGGATGGCCAGGGGCTGGTGCAGCAGTGGATCCGCAATGGCAGCGTCGGCCAGGGTATCGCCCTCGCCGGTGACGGCCAGATCGCCAGTAACCAGCTGCGGCTGGAGCTGGTGCGCAACGCCGTGGGCAGCAACCTGCCGTTGAGCCAGAACGTGGCCCAGGCGATTGCGTTGAACCGCGGCATGGGGCCAGGCCAGTAACAGGGCCTGGCATTGGGGGAAACGCTCCACAACGCAGGACACCAACATGCACACCCTGATAAGGATCACCCCGTTGGCGCTGGCGGCGCTGACGGGCACCGCCCTTGCCGCACCGCCGACGTCCGACGATGGCGCTGACGTGCAGGCCCTGGCCAACCAGCTGGAACAGCTGAAGGCCAACTACGCACAGGAAGTGCGGCGGTTACGCGAACTGGACATGCAGGTCCAGGCCATGCAGGCGCGCTTGAGCGGGCGGGTTGGCCCGGTCACAGCCCCACCGGCCGCGCCATTGGCGCAGGCGGCCGCCGCCGCGGTCCCACCGAGCAGCGAGGGCTACGCCAGTACCGCCGCCGAGGCGCAACAGGCCAAGCAGGAGTCGCGGCGCAGCGTGGACGACGTGAAGCAACAGCAATCGGCCCTGTTCTCCCGCCGCTTCACCATCGAGAACAGCCTCACCTACGCCCGCTACGACCGCAAGCAGCTCACCCTCAACGGCTTCCTCGCGCTGGACGCCATTTTCCTCGGCAATATCGCCATCGAGAACGTGGAGTCCGACTCGCTGACCTACAACGTGGCGGCCCGCTGGGGTGTCAGCCCGAACCTGACGCTCAACCTGGACGTGCCTTACCTGGCCCGGCGCACCGTATACCAGAAGGGCGGCGCCGGCGGAGCAGCGGCCGCCATTGCACAGGAAGAGACCAACGGCAACGGCCTGGGTGATATCGGGCTCAGTGCGAACTACCGGTTGTTCGGCGAACGCGGCTGGCGCCCTGAGACCGTGCTTACCGCCGGCGTCACCGCCCCCACCGGGCGCGCACCCTACGGCCTGGACTGGAAGGTGATCGAGCGCGATGACGACGACTACATCCGCTTCGCCGTGCCGCGCGAGCAACCCACTGGCAATGGCGTATGGCAGGCCAACCTGGGCCTGTCGATGGTGAAGACCGCCGACCCGGCCATCCTGTTTGCCAACATCGGCTACGTGCACTCCATCCCGCGCGGGTTCGACGACATCGACAGTAATCCGGACACGGTGAACCCGGGCGATGTGAAGCTGGGCGGCTCGGTGTACTTCGGCGCAGGCGTGGCCTTCGCATTCAACGAGCGGACCAGCCTGAGCCTGTCCTTCAGTGACCGCATCAGCGCCCGCGCTTCCACCCGCTTCCAGGGCGGCAAGTGGATGAAGGTAATCGGCAGTGATGCCAATGCGGCATCACTTAACCTGGGCGTGACCTATGCGCTGAACCAGCACACCACGCTGGTGACGCTGCTGGGCATCGGGTTGACCCCGGATGCGCCGGACTTCACGTTGGCGTTCAAGATTCCGTACATGTTGTAGCTGCATCTGCCATGCGACCTCATCAACGTCCTTCGTGGCTACTGACCGAAATGACAACCACAGGGAATCTTCTTTTTCGGGAAAAGCGCGCAACCAGCCAATTCCAGACCAGGTGGTAGGGCGTTGAACATGCATGGGCCGTGTTGAAGCGCCCGGCATCTTCTCCCTTGTTCAGCAGATGGCTTGGCATAGCGTACTTGTTGCAAGCCAGGATCAGCTGATGACAAAGATCACTCCAATCTGGCGGTAAGGCGGTGAATGCAAGTTTGAAATCATTCCTGCCTGCGATCCGGGATGCGTCAAACGTGAAATCCGCACCCACCTCTCTTCCGCAAGCCAGAGAGCCCGTGCGTACCAGAGCTTCGAGCAACGTCCCAAGCGATTGGTCGCACGGCTCACCCCGTTTGGCAGCGCTTGCTACCCAGTGAGGACTGAAAGGACGCTTCGGATCAGAAGAAGCACCGATGTACCACGCGTGCGGCGGTGCTTGCTTGGATTGAACGTAACTGCCGGCACCAATTTGGTAGCCGTTCTGTAGCGCCGCATTCGACCCTGCAGCGAAGTAGAGGTCGAATGCGGGCCACTCTGAAAGCAGAGCAAGCTCTTTCAATGTCGAGTCGTTCTTCTTGCTAGGAAGCGACACGACAGGTGTCACCAGCTTTTTTCCTTTTGCGTTTCCTACCACCTTGGCCTGCAGGATCAAGCCACGTGCAGCCCTCACGAAGCAGGTGCCAGAGTGGATCTGAAGCCGGTCGATGAAGAAGACCGCCGCATCGCCAATCTCAACCCGCTCGGTTATCTCCTGGCCCCTATGGTCCTTCACAACATTGGTGAATCCGGCCATGGGGATTTTGTCAATGTAACCGAGGCTGACTTCGACCGTCCTTTTCATGCCATTGCTGCTGGAGAAACTACTATCGCTGCGGATCAGCGCCTCGAACGGTTTCCAGAATCCGGGCGAGAACAACGCCGCAAGCTGTTGAAGTTCCCCCCTTCTGCCTCGCTTCTTGTGTACCCGGGAGACAAGATCGTCGATGTTCTTGGCCGTGAAGGCTGCACCGGAACTCATGTCATTCCATCCTTGAAGATTAGCTAAGATTCCCGCCGGACTGTAGCGGATTCCGCCAGACGAGTGCTTGCCGGTGCTTGACGCCCCGTTGGCGGGATGACCGCGCCAACACAGTCCCTGATTCACCCACCGGCACCACAGCCGCCCCCGGCCACTGCTATATTCAGTCCAGCTCGGCAGGCATGGTGCCTGCCCTCGAATCACAGGGAGTTGGTCATGGGTCTGGTACAGGCGGTGAAGGGTGCGGTTGGCGGTGTGCTGGCCGACCAGTGGAAGGACTTCTACACCGTGCCGGCGGGCCTGCCGTCCACGGCGGCGCTGTTCGCGGCCGTGCCGCAGGGCACCAATGCCGGCCGCGGCTCCAACACCAGCGGCTCGTCCAACATCATCACCAACGGCTCGAAGATCATCGTGCCGGAGGGCTATGGCCTGCTGCTGTTCCAGGACGGCGCGATCACCGCGTTCGTCGCCGAACCGGGCGGCTACGAGTGGCGCTCTGACGATCTGAACTCGCAGTCGATCTTCGCCGGTGACGGCCTGGTCAGCACCTTCATCAAGCAGAGCTGGGAGCGCTTCAAGTTCGGCGGCCAGCCGGGCTCGCAGCAGGCGGCCTACTTCGTCTCGCTGAAGGAACTGCCGGACAACCGCTTCGGCACCCAGTCGGAAATCTACTGGGACGACGGCTTCCTTAACACCCAGGTCGGCGCGGTCACGCGTGGTTCGTACACGCTGAAGATCGTCGACCCGATCCTGTTCGTGAAGAACTTCGTGCCGGCCAGCTACCTGCAGCCGGGACAGGTGTTCGACTTCACCGATCTGGACAACGCCGCGGCCAGCCAGCTGTTCAATGAAGTGGTCGGTTCGCTGGCGCCGGCCTTCAGCCTGTATACCAACGACCCGAGCAAGGGCAACCGCATCACCAAGCTGCAGCAGGACTCGCTGGGCTTCGCGCAGAGCCTGTCGGCTGCGGTCGAACAGGGTTACCAGTGGAAGTCCGACCGTGGCCTGGCCATCGTCAAGACCGCTATCGTCTCGATTGAATACGACGCCAATACCCGCGAACTGCTGAAGACCGTGCAGCGCGCCGATGCGTTGTCCGGTTCGCGCGGCAATTCCAACCTGCAGGCCAGTGTCGCCCAGGGCATCCAGTCGGCCGGCGAGAACGGCGGCGCGGCCGGCCTGGTCGGCGTCGGCATGGCCTCGGGCATGTTCGGAGTGGGTGGCATGCAGCAGCCGGTCACTCCGGCCGCGGATGACCCGGTCGCCAAGCTGAAGAAGGCCAAGGAAATGCTGGACCTGGGCCTGATCACCCAGAGCGACTATGACGCCCTGAAAGCCAAGGCACTGGGCCTGTAACAGCAGGACGCACAACGAACATGTCCGATCCCCGAAACGGCCCGCCGCCGCTGCCCGGATCCGCGCCCGCGACGCCGCCGCCCTTGCCGGCGGCGTCGTTGGATGGGCCCGGTTCGCCGCAGGACGTCCCTCCCCTGCCCGGCAGCTTCCCGCTGGACACCTCGAAACTGCCACAGGCCATCCGCGATGAAGTGGAAGCGCCCGATCCTGTGGCCATCGATACTTCGGCCAGCGAGCTCAAGGACGGCCTCAACCGCTGCCCGAAGTGCGGCGCCACCGACATCCGGCCCAAGGCCGGTACCGATATCCTGATCTGCCTGTACTGCCGTCACGAATGGCATGGTGCACGCGTCGAGGAGGAGTTCGGGCTGGGTGAGGCCATCGACCAGCTGCGCGGTACCGTCATCGCCTCCGGCGCACGCGACATCGATGCCGACACCTCGGCGTTGATGACCTTCAAGTGCACGGGCTGTGGCGCAGAAGTCACGGTCAACACCGAAAGCACGATGACGGCGCGCTGCCACTGGTGCCGCCACGTCTTCGGCGTCAACGAGCAGATTGCCAATGGCGCGGTACCCGATGCGGTGCTGCCCTTCCACATCAAGAAGGACGATGCGGTCGCGCGCATCCGCCAGTTCGTCGACAAGCGCCGGATGTTCGCGCTGAAGGCGTTCAAGGACCAGTTCACCCCTGAAAACGTGGTGGGCGTGTTCCTGCCCTACATGATCGTCGACAGCAATGTCAGCGCTGCGGTGGCCGGCAAAGGCGAGATCAAGACCCGTGAATACACGGTCGGCAGCGAGAAGAACAAGCGCACCCTCTACGACGCCGATGTCTACCAGGTCGAACGCCAGGTCGATTTCACCGTCGACGATCTTCCGCTGGAATCCTCGGCCGAGCGCGGCAACCTGGATACCCGCGCCAACACCAACAACATCATCAACACCATCCTGCCGTTCGATACCAAGAACGCGGTGAAATGGAACGCCTCCTACCTGGCCGGCTTCACTTCGGAGAAGCGCAACCTGGATGTGGAAAAGCTGCGGCCGCGGCTGGAAGACCAGCTGCTGTCGATTGCCCGCGCACAGGTGGAAGGCTCGGTGAAGCGCTACAACCGCGGCGTGCGCTGGGAGCAGGAACAGCTGGAGGTGCATGGCACCCGCTGGGTGTCGATGTACCTGCCGGTCTGGCTGTACTCGTACCATCAGCCTGGCAAGAACGGCGGCATGCTGCACTACATCGCGGTGAACGGCCGTACCGGCGAAACCATGGGCAGCGTGCCCGTGCAGCAATGGAAGATGCTGCTGGCGGCCCTTGCCACCGGCACCGTCATTGAAGCCCTCGCAATTGCCTTCCTGGTGGCATCGACATGAGCGACGACAGTGGCCTCTGGCTGTTGGCGGCAGGTCCGGCCGGCGCAACCGCGCTGTACTGGGCGTTGTACCGCTATTACCGCAACACCGACAAATCACATTCCTTCGAGCACGAGACCGAAATCGAGGCGCAGCCCGTGACCGGTTCAGACCAGCAGGTGGGCCGGGTCACCGGCACCGAGGAAAAGCGCATACGCGGTGACAACGTGTACGAGTACCGGAAACGGGTGGCAAGGGTGAAACCCGACCAGTAGAGCCAGGCCATGCCTGGCTGATCGACAACGTCGCAACGACGACGGTGAACAGCTTCAGCCGGGCAGATGTGTACGCGCCTGCGACTGTGGCCTGCTTCGCAGATCAGCTTTGTTTGCCATGCCTATACTACCGCCGCTTCCACCCCGGCCATCGTTGCACCTGCCGGTGGAAGCGGCGGGGCTGGATGTCCCCGTCGGGCCGGCCGACACGCTGCCGCCGGCCCTGCCAGTGATTTGTAACCCAACGCGGTTCAACCAATCACCAGGGGGAAGGCTATGCGCTACACACGTCGTGATTTTCTTGCCACCACCGCCAGCGCTTCATTGGCGTCACTGGTGGCGCCCGGAGCCTGGGCCAGCGGCGCCGCACCGGCCGGAAAGGCCGCGCAGGCGCGCTACCACCGCTACAACGTCACCAGCCCCGAAGGCCAGCGCATGCTGGCCAGCTACGCGCGTGGCATCAAGGCCATGTTGGCACTGCCGGCAGACGATCCACGCAACTGGTTCCGCAATGCCTTCGTGCATCTGATGGACTGCCCGCACGGCAACTGGTGGTTTTATGTCTGGCACCGGGGCTATGTCGGCTACTTCGAACAGACCATCCGTACGCTCAGCGGTGATCCGCAGTTCGCCATGCCCTACTGGGACTGGACCGAGCTGCCACGGATTCCCCCGGCGATGTTCGACGGCGTATTGACGCCCACTGACAGCGCCTATGCGCCGTATACGCGCAACCTGGCGGTCTTCACCCGGTTCATGCGCCCGGCGTTGCAGCGCTACTGGGACACACTGGATGCAGGCCAACGCGGCCAGCTCAAGTTCCGCGGCTACCTCACTGCAGACGATGTCTGGAACGATGTAACCGGCTACAGCGTCGCGGAAAAGACCGGCATCTCGGGCAATGCGGCCTATGCGATCACCTGCGGCGCCCGCTACCTCTGGCGCGAGAATCCCGGCTTCGATGCAAAGACCGCTTCGGCCGTGTCTCCCGACACCATCCACGCGGGGCTGTCGCCGGTCGAGTTCTACAACGACGATGTCAGCCGCAGCTTCACCAGCTCGCGTACGGCCTCGCACGTGGTGCAGCCTGACGGCGCCACGAAATTCTCGGTACTGGAAGGATTCCCGCACAACAAGGTGCACAACTGCATCGGTGGCGTCGGCGCGGTCGATCCCGGCCCCTACGGCAACATGACCAACTTCCTGTCACCACTCGATCCGATCTTCTACCTGCACCACGCCAACATGGACCGCCTGTGGGATGTGTGGAACCAGCTGCAGCAGTCCCGCGGCAAGCCGATCATGCCCATCAACGTCGACCAGCGGCGTCAGTTCATGAACGAACCGTTCCGGTTCTTCGTCGATGCACAGGGCAAGCCCGTTGGCGAGCGTCCGGCCAGTGCGTTCTTCTCCACCACGGCCTTCGACTACGACTACGTCTACGCGCGCCGCAACGACATGCTGGAGGCGGTCACGCTGCCAGCAGCTGCCGGCGCGGTGCGGCTGGTGCGCGGCACACGCTCCGATGGCGCCGTCCGCGTGGCTGTCCCCAGTGAGGCGGTGCGCGCGCATCTGACCACATCGGGCCCGCGTCAGTTGATTGCCGAAGTGACCCTGGAGCGACCACGCGGTTTGAACAATACGCGCGAGTTCGACGTGCTGATCAACGCACCGGCGGGCACCGCCTCCGTGGCGGCCGACAGTCCGTACTACGCCGGCACCGTATCGTTCTTCGGGCCGACCATGGCCGGGATGGATCACAGCCACCCAACCACGTTCGCGGTGCCGCTGCCGCAGAAACTGGGGGCCCTGCAGGCGCTGAATGCCGCCGATGGGGGAACGACCACGCTGGAAATCCGCCTGGTTGCATCGTCCGGCCAGGCACCGCAGACATTCCCGGTGCTGGATGCCGCCATCCTGGTAGCGCCGCCGCAGCCGTGATGACGCACGGCAGGTGCCGGGCTGTCCGGCACCTGCCTTCAGCCTGGCAGTCTTCAGCCAGCCTGCCCCAGCCGTACCTTCAACTGCTGGATCTCCTGTTCGCTGACCCCGATCGACTTCAGGTAACCCTCTGCACCACCGTACTGGCTGTGCAGTACCGCCAGGAACTGCTCCATGTTGTCCGGCGCGGTACCGGACATGCCGGCCATCTTGCGGCCGATCTCGGGGTTCTGCTTGACCAGCGCCATGATCTGCGCGTTCATCGCGCTGTCCTTCGGCTGCCCTTCCAGGTAGTGCGCGGAGATCGCGTAGTTGTGCACGATCTCGGCCTTCGGCACGCCCACCAGGTCCAGCAGCAGGCCAGCGATGATGCCGGTGCGGTCCTTGCCGGCCGTGCAATGGAACAGCACGGCACCGTCCTGCTGCGCGGCGATGCGCTGGAACACCTGCTTGAACTGCGGCTGGCTGTGGCCCAGCCACTGCACATAGGCTTCGCCCAGCGAATCCGGGAAACTGGTCATCATCTTCTGCAGGTCCATCTTGTCGGTGCCCATCAGCGAAATGCGCTGGTAGGCAAAGCGATCATCCCTGGCCAGCAGGTCCGGCGACTGCGCCTCTTCATCGGCAGTACGCAGGTCGATATCCAGCTTCACGCCGGCCGCGGCCAGGGCATCACGGTCGGCATCGGTGAGGCGGCCGAGGTCTGCGGTGCGCACGAACGCATCGGCCGGAATCGGACCGTGGCGGCCCTGCAGGCCGGCGAAGGTACGCACGTTCCAGGCGCCCTGCAGCGGGATCACGCGCTGCGCATCGGCAGCGACGGGCATCACGTTCGCAACGGCCGTCGGCTTCGCGGCGGCGACCTGCGGCGCATCAGCGGCAGCCGCCGTCGCAGCCATCGGCAGGCTGAGCATCAGGGCCAGGACAAGTTCGGTAGAGCGGTGCTTCATGGAATTCTCCGTTCGAATCAGAAGTTGACGGCCATTTCCAGGCCGAAGGTACGCGGGTCGTTGAAGATGCCGCTCTGGCCCAGCGCTGCGCTGTTGATCTTGTAGAACAGGTGCTGCTCATCGAGCAGGTTGCGTGCCCACAACGAGAACGACATGGTGGTGCCAGTGCTGTTGACCGGCACATCCACCAGCGCCACCCGTGCGTTCACCACGAACGAGCTGTCGGTCAGCATCTGGTCGTACTCGCTGGTGTAGTAGCCATCGGACCAGTTGCCGTCCACATGGAATTTCAGTGCCGAGAAGTTCGCGAACGGCACCAGGTAGTCGACCGACAGGCTGCCGGCGTTCTTCGGCGCCAGCAGCGGCTGGACCGTTACCTGCACCCCTGCACCGAACGGGTCCGTCGCGGTCTGCGCGTCGATCTTCGTATAGGCGTAGTTGAGGCCGAGGGTGAGGTTGTCCACCGGCATCACGTTGAACTCCAGCTCCGCGCCGCGCGACTTGCCATCGCTCAATGCATTGGTGGTGACCATGGTGGTGCGGGTTTCGCCGCTGTTCGGGTCGAACGGCAGCGAGAAGTCCATCTGCTTGTGCGTGATGGTCGAATCGAAGACCGCCAGGTTCAGGCGCGCGCGGTTGTCCCAGAACTGCGATTTGAAGCCCAGCTCATAGGCCGTCACTTCTTCAGGACCGAACGCGCTGTAGTTGGTCGAGCGCGAGTTGGCACCGCCGGCCTTGAAGCCGGTGCTGTACTTGGCATAGACCATCGCGTGCTCGCCGAGGTCGTAGGCGATATTGACCATCGGGTCGAAACGGCTCCAGCGATCCTTGAACGCAAGGTTGGTCGCCGCACCATTGACGATGTACAGGCTGCCCTTCTTGTCATCGCGGGTATAGCGGCCACCCGCTGTCAGGTGCAGCCGCTGCATCGCTTCCGGGGTCCACGTGGCCTGGCCGAAGACGCCCAGGCTGTCGGTCCAGGCCTTGCTGGCGCGATCGATGCGTACCCGCGAGAGATCCAGCGGGTTGGTCGCCGGATTCACGGTGTAGCTGTTGCCACCCGGCCCCCAGACCAGCATGTTCGGGGTCTGCGCATTGTCACCAGCGGTCTCGTGGTAATAGAACGCACCGCCCAGGAACTGCACCTGCGAGGTGTTGCCGATCAGCTGGAATTCCTGGCTGTACTGGTGCTGGTAGACCTGGGCCAGGCTGTAACGCCCGAAGGGTGTGCCTGCGCCACCATAGGCCGAAATCGCATCGACCAGCCCCATGTCGAACTGCCCCTGGGTGAGTTCACGGTAGGAACTGATCGACTTCAACTCCAGGTTGTCGTTCAGCGTCCACGACAGGTTCAACAGATGGCCACTGGTCCGTCCGATGTTGTCTTCCTGCGGCCCGCCCAGGATGGCGCTGTCGCGGCGATCCTGGCTGGCGCCGGCCTTCTGCAGGGGGCTGAGGTAGGCGCCTGGCACCAGCACCTGGGTGTGATATGGCGTGGTGGCATCATAGGAGCGATCGAACGCGTACAACAAAGAGAAGTCATCGCTCGGCTGCCACAGCGCACTCAGGCGGGCGCCGCGCTTGTCGTAACTGTTGAAGTCACGCTCGCCGCGCATCGGATTGTCGGTGGTGCCGCCACGCTTGGCCTGCACGGCGTCGATCTTGAAGCTGACATCGCCCACCTTGGGCAGATCCAGGTGCAGCGCACTGTTGTAGCCGCTGAAGTTGGACACGCCAGCGCTGACGTTGCCGCCAAACTCGCCGGTCGGCGCCTTGGTGACGATGCTCACCGCGCCGCCTTCGGTATTGCGGCCGAACAGCGTGCCCTGCGGCCCCTTCAGCACTTCGATGCGCTCCACGTCGTAGAGCATGCTGCCCAGGCCCTGCGCGCGGCCCATGAACACCCCGTCGACGTAGATGCCGACGCCGGCATCGCGGGCCGGTTGGTTGGCGTCGCCGGAGGCGCCGATGCCGCGGATGCCGATGTTCAGCGCCGAACTGCGGGTAGCGAACGGCGTGACCCGCAGTGATGGGATGGAGCCATCGGACAAGCTGCCCAGCGAAATCGCGCTGCGGTCCTTCAGCGCTTCGGCATCGACCACCGATACCGAGATCGGGGTCTCCTGCAGGTTGGTGGCGCGTTTCTGCGCAGTCACCATCACCTGGTCAAGGGCGACCACGGTGCGCGCGGCATCGGCGGATGCCTCGGCGTCGGCGCTGGGACTGTCTTCGGCATGGGCCAGCGCCGGCAGTGCGGCGGCAATGGCGAGGGTGAGCAGCGGGCGGTGCAGCAGGGCGTGGCGCATCGGACTCATTCGCGGAAGGAGAAGGCCGGCGCAGTCTGGGAGGCGGGAATTACAAATGAATGACCGTTCATTCACACCTTTTGTGACGTACTATCCCGCCTCTGGACGCCCCGACTTCATGCAATGACGCCGAAAACCGCCGTAGCCGCACCCGCTGACGCCCCTGCCGCCGCCCCTGCCGCCGCCCATGCCGAAGCCCAGCGCCGGCGCATCCTCGACGCCGCCCAGAAGTGCTTCATCACCCGTGGTTTCCATGCCGGTTCGATCGGCGACATCGCCGCCGAAGCTGAGATCAGCCAAGGGCTGATGTACCGCTACTTCGCCAACAAGCGGGCCTTGATCCTGGCCCTGATCGAGCGCCAGCTGCGCCACGACCAGGCCTCGATCAGCGAGATGCCGGCAGCATCGGACCTGGTGGACGGGCTGCTGGAGTGTTATCAGCAATGGGCACGCGGCGAAGTGCTGCCGATCCACGGCAATGCCATCGCCAGCGTGGCGCTGTATGCGGAAATCAACGCCGAGGCGCATCGCGACCCGATGCTGGCCGAGGTGCTGCGTACCCATGACAAACAGACCAGCGCCGCGATCCATGCCTGGCTGCGCCAGCGTGACGTCAATCTGGGCCGCGCCGTGGACGAAGAGCGGATTGCCAGCCGAACCCTGCTGCTGCGACTGCTGGTGGAAGGGCTGGCGATGCGTGCCGTGCGCGATCCCGACCTGCCGCCGGAACGGGTGCGCGCCCTGCTGGCCGATGCCATTGGTCGTGTGATGGGGTAGTGCCGGCCGCTGGCCGGCATCTGCAGTACCCCGGCGTCACGAAGTTGCCGGCCAGCGGCCGGCACTACCCAGCCTATGCGGCCCACCATTGCGGCTGCTGGCGGAACGCCCCGTGATGCGTGCGTTGCGCGTTGCGTCGCCTGCCGGCCAATCGACCGGTAATGCCGGCCGCTGGCCGGCATCTGCAATGATCCGGATGTCATGAGGTTGCCGGCCAGCGGCCGGCACTACCCCGTCGTTACCCCGTCGTTCGACACGCGCTGCATGTCCGCGACCGCCGTCACGTTTTGGCTCGACCCACGTGCGGCCCACCGAAACGCTGATGCCAACGCGTCACACCGGCATCACCCGACGCTGGCGATACATAACGCGGTACGCACTAGCGTAGTGCCCGACAGCCGAAGCCGCCCTTGCCACCCCGCCCTGAAAAGTGCCATGGACGAAGCCGAACGACTGCTTGAACTCGACCGCCTGCACCTGCTCGACACGCCACCAGAGCCTGTTTTCGATGCGATCGTCGCCGCCGCGCGTGCCGCAACCGGCATGACCATGGCTCTGATTTCAGTTGTTGCCGACGAGCGCCAGTGGTTCAAGGCCAACATCGGGCTGGAAGGTGTCAGCGAAACCGCGCGCGAGATTTCATTCTGCACCCATGCCATACAGCAGGACACGCTGTTCGAGATTCCGGACGCGCGCCAGGACCCGCGCTTCGCCAGCAATCCACTGGTCACCGGCGGCCCGCGCATCCGCCACTACGCGGGGATCTCGCTGGGCTCGGCGCATGGCGCGCGCATAGGAACGCTGTGCCTGCTCGACCCGATGCCGGGCGTTCTGTCTCCCTCCCAGCGCGAATTGATGGTGCATCTGGCCCGGGTCACCACTCAGGTGCTGGAGCAGCGCAGCACGCTGATGGCCCAGGTCGGCCAGGCCAAGGCCCTGCATCGTGAGCTGAAGCGCAGCGAGGACTTCCTGGAGCGCACGAACCGCGCGGCCCGGGTGGGTGGCTGGGAAATGGACCTGGTCAGCAACGAGGTCCGCTGGACCCGCGAAACCAAGCAGATCCACGGCGTGCGCAGCAACTTCGAACCGACGCTCGAAACTGCGCTCTCGTTCTATCGCGAGGACAGCCGAAACATCATCCGCACGGCGGTGCAGCGTTGCATCGATGAAGGCACGTCGTGGGAGGTGCAGCTGCCGATGACCACCGCCGACGGACGAGCCATCTGGACCCGCGTGGTTGGAGGCCGGCAGCAGGTCGATGGCCGGCCGCGGCTGGTCGGGGCCATACAGGACATCACCGAGGAGCGCGCCGCGCTGGATGCACTGGAAGCCAGCGAAACCCGCTACCGGCGGCTGTTCCACTACAGCCTTGGCCTGATCTGCACCCACACGCTGGAGGGCGTGCTGACCTCGGTGAATCCAGCGGCTGTGCAGTCACTGGGCTTCGATGAGAGCTACATGATCGGGCGCAGCTTGTGCGACCTGATGCCGCCGGAGAAGCGGGTCGCGTTCAAGGCGTATCTGGAACGCATCGCAGTCAACCACACCGATGCCGGCGTCATCGAGCTGATCGCCGCCGATGGTACCCGGCATTTCTGGGCGTATCACAACGTGCTCGACAACGAGGCCACCCCACCCTACGTGCTCGGCCATGCGCAGGACGTCACCGCACTGCGGATGCAGGAACAGCAGTTGCGCGAGATGTCCTTCAAGGATCCCCTCACCCAGAGCTACAACCGCCGCTTCCTGCCCCGCCTGGACGAACTGATCGACCAGCCTTGGGCCTGCCTGATGTTCGATCTGGATCATTTCAAGCAGATCAACGACACCCAGGGCCATGCACGGGGTGACACGGTGCTGGTCGAGTTCGCCGCCTTCCTGCGCGCTCCACTGGGGTCAATGGAAAGCGTAGTGCGTATGGGTGGCGACGAGTTCATGGTGGTGCTGACTGCACCGGAACCGGGACGGCTGGCCGCGCTGGAGCAGTGGTATGCGCAGCATGCCGGGCAGTCACCCACACCCTTCTCGCTGGGCGCGACCCACCATGCACCCGGCGAGACGGTGGCCGACACCCTGCAGCGCGCCGACAGCCGCCTGTATCGCGAGCGTGCACGCGTGCGCACGCATCCGCGCCCCTCATCCTGAGGCTGCTCCTGTGGAGCCGAAGGCAACGGCCCCTGCCGTTCCCTTGGGCTCCACAGATGCCCGCACCGGGCTTGCGCCTACTCCGCTGCCAACGCCTGGATCGGGTCCAGCTGCGCCGCGCTGCGCGCCGGGAAGTAGCCGAAGCCAAGCCCGATCGCAGACGAACATGCCAGCGCGGCGAGCACCGGCCCCGCCGTGAACAGGAACGGCACACCCAGCGACAGCAGGCTGGACAGCGCACCCACCCCGAACGCGAACAGCACCCCCATCGCGCCACCGAACAGGCAGATCAGCACCGCCTCGATCAGGAACTGGCGCAGGATGTCGCCCTGCCGCGCGCCCACCGCCAGCCGCACGCCGATCTCGCGCACGCGCTCCTTCACCGAGACCAGCATGATGTTCATCACCCCCACCCCGCCGACCACCAGCGCCACTGCTGCGATGGCCGAAACCAACGCTGCCATGGTCTGACTGGACTTCATCACCGCCTTGCGGATCTGGTCGGCGTTGTAGATGAAGAAGTCACGACGGCCATGCAACCGCTCCAGCTCGGCCCCCAGCGAGGCCTCGGCGGCGTTGGTGGGCACGTCGTCGCGCACACGCACCGTGATGCTCTCCAGGCGCTCGCTGCCCAGCAGCCGCGAGGCCGCCGAGGTATACGGCACGTAGACCGTCGGGGTTGCACCGCCAGCGAACGCATTGGCCCCGACCACACCGATCACCTCCACCGGCATGCCGCCCAGCAGCACCGTGCTGCCAATCGGGTTGCCGCTGAACAGCGCTTTGGCGGCCTTCTGGTCGACCACACCCACTGCGCGATGCGCATCCACTTCGGCGTCGGTGAAGAAGCGGCCGGCCTTCAGCCGCAGCCCACGCACGCGCGGCATGTCGGCGCCTACGCCCAGCACCTGGGTGTTGGCACGCCGGTTGCCCTGCAGCGCTGCCACCGATCCGCTCAGGTTCGGGCTTACGCTGTCCACGTAACTCAACGCCGCAAGATGGTCCGCATCGCCCACCACCAGCGTCTCGATCTCCGCCGAGCGCGGGTCACCGAAATCCGAGCCCGGGAAGATCTCCAGCGTACTGGCGCCCAGTTCGGTGATCTGTGATTCAACCTGCGCCTGTGCACCCTTGCCCAGCGCAACCACGGTCACCACGGCCGCTACGCCGATGATGATCCCAAGCATGGTCAGCAGCGTGCGCAGGCGATGGGCCAGCATCGAGCGCACGGCCATGCGCGCGGCTTCGCGAATCGCATCCATGCGTGCGCGGCGCTCGGTGACCGGCGACACGCCGCGTTCGGTCCCGGGAGTTTCAGCCGCAGCACGCGATCCCCGCTCGCCGCGGTCGGCCACCACCCGGCCGTCGGCGATCTCGATCACCCGCGCCGCGTTGGCGGCAATCGCCGCATCGTGTGTCACCAGGATCACCGTGTGGCCCTGTGCATGCAGGCGCTTCAGCTCGGCCATCACCTGCTGGCCACTGGCGTGATCGAGCGCGCCGGTGGGTTCATCGGCCAGCACGATCGCGCCGCCGTTCATCAGCGAACGGGCAATGGACACGCGCTGCTGCTGGCCGCCGGAAAGCTGGCTCGGCCGGTTCGCCATGCGTTCGCCCAGCCCCAGCGTTTCCAGCAGCGTGCGTGCACGGGCAGTGCGCACGTCCGCCTCCACGCCGGCATAGACTGCCGGCAGCGCCACGTTCTCGGTGGCACTCAGGTTCTCCATCAGGTTGTAGCGCTGGAAGATGAAGCCGAAATGCTCGCGGCGCAGGCGTGCCAGCGCGTCCGGCGCCATCTGCTCGGTGGCCTCGCCGTTCACCCGATAGCTGCCCTCGGTCGGCCGGTCCAGGCAGCCAAGGATGTTCATCAGCGTGGACTTGCCCGAGCCCGAGGGGCCGATGATGGCGATGAACTCGCCGGCATCGATGCGCAGCGAAACGTCCTTCAGCACCACCACCTCGCCGGCGGCGGAGCGATAGGCGCGCGATACGCCATGCAGTTCCAGCAGTGCGTCGGCCATGCTCACATCCCCAGCAGGCTGGTCGGTTCGGATTCGCCGCCGCTGGGCGCCTGGCCGACCACCACGTTCTCGCCCTCGCGCAGGCCGGACAGGATCTGCACGGCGGTGGCGGTGCGCAGGCCGGTCGTCACCGCACGCTGCTGGGGGCGGCCCTTGGTGTCCACCACGCGCACGGTTCCACGGCTGCCGTCCTTGCCATCCGAATCGGCCAGCGCCGTCAATGGCACCTGCAGCGCGTTGGCGACCCGCGCCAGCTGCAGGGTCACTTTCACCGTCATCGAGGGCTTCAGCTTCAGGCCGGGATTGGCCACGTCGAACAGGCCGGCGTAGTACACCGCCTTCGGCGTCTGCGCAGAGCCACCCGCATTGCCGGTGGCGACGTCGGCAATCGAGGACGGCGCCGGTTCCAGCTGCTGCAGGTGGGATTCATAGCGGCGGCCGCTCGGCCCCAGTGTCGAGAACCACAGCGGTTGTCCCGGTGCCACCAGCTCGACGTCGGCCTCGGCGATCTCGGCGCGCACGGTCATCGTATCCATCTGCGCCAGCATCACGATGGTCGGCGTGGTCTGCATCGAGTTCAACGTCTGCCCGGCCTTGGTAACGATGGCCACGATGTAACCGTCGCTGGGCGAAACAATGCGGGTATAGCCCAGGTTGATCCGTGCGGTTTCGACCTGGGTCACGGCCTGGTCGATCTGCGCCTGCAGCGCGGCCACCTCTGAGCGTGCCGCATCGCGTGCCACGCGTGCGGCTTCGAAACCTTCCTGTGACACCAGGCGCGACGCCACCAGCTGCGACTGCCGCTGGTAAGCACGACTGGCCTGCGCATAGCGGGCCTGGCTGGCGGCATGCTGGGCGCGCAGCGTGTTGGTGGCCGCCTCGGCACTGCGCAGCGCGATACGCTGCGGCTGCGAATCGACCTCGGCGATCAGGTCACCGGCCTGTACGCGCTGGCCCAGCACTACATGCAGGCGCTTGACCTGGCCGGACACCTGCGCACCCACCGCCACCAGCTCCTTGGGATGGACCCGGCCGACCGCCTGTACGGTCTTCTCCAGATCCGCCACCCTTGCCGGTGCGGTGATCAGCGCGGCATCATCGCCGCCGGCAAACGCCCACCATCCAGCGCCGGCGGCCAATGTGGCCACCGTAGCGGCAATGATCCAGGTCCTGCGGTTGCTCATCGAAACGCCCGGCTGCGTGCAGGCGCCCAGTGCGACCGCCGAAACCGCAGTCTGGAAGCCGCGGATGGACGTTTCTTGGAGCCACTGTGGAGATTGCATGGAGGCGCGGCAGCCGTTCAGGCACCAGCCCCGCGCCTGAATGCTGCGGCCTGCGTCCACGCAATCTCGACACAATCTCGACCGAGTCTCCATCAACGGTCGCTAGCCTCGTCGGCCTCGCCGACTGCCCGCCTGCCGTGTCCCTTTCCCATCCAGACCTGCCACCCATCGATGTGCGCCGTGCCTACCTGGCGTGGTGTGCGCCTTCGCCGTGGTTGATCGCCGTCGTGTTGGCATCGACCACCAGCTGGATGCTGGCCGCGCCGGATCCGTTACCCCCGCTGCTGGCGGGCTTCGGGGCGGCCGCCCTGGTGGGGTTCCGCAGCGATGGGCCCGGTGGCACTGGCCGTTCCGGCGCACTCGCGTCGCTGGCGCTGATTGGTCTGGCGGTCTGGGCGGCAACGCACCCGGTCGCCGACGCCACCCTGCATCTGCTGCTCGCCCTAGCCACTCTCGTGGTCGTCGCCCTGCTGGCACTGCGCCTGCGCGCCATCCTGGGCATGGCCTTGCGGCTGCAGGCCCGGGTAGATGCCACTCCCATGGCATCGCGCTGGAGCAAGCTGCCGGCGGCGGTGTCCACCCTGATGCTGCAGCAGCTGCGCGGCGCAGGTGCAGTGGAACCGAGTCTGCGGCGCACGCTGGTGCTGGCCACCCTGGCCTGGGCTGCCAACGAAGAGGCGCAGGACATGCAGTGCCGACGATGACCCG
>NZ_JASJSQ010000139.1:0-8991 GCF_030236855.1 Stenotrophomonas maltophilia group sp. Smal13 | reverse complement strand
AAGGAGGAGGTGACGGCCAACGGCCGGCGCCGGGGGACATTTGCCCAGGCCCCTGCCCGCCCCGGCGGGGCCCCTCAGCTCGCAGAGAGTCCAGACGAGGAAGCGCTTTGGAATCCGAACGCCAGGCAAAAAAAGACCCGGCAGAGGGAGGGATCTGCCGGGTCCGGATTGCGCGGGGGGAGGGACCCACGCAATGAGCGTTGCGTCGCGTCAGTGGTTGCTCGCGTCCGCCGTTGATTCGTTGTAGCCGTGCACCAGTTCGGACCAGGCCTTGCCGGCCTGCAGGCCGAGCCCGACCACGTCCTGCTGGGCCTGGCCGAGCCGCTGCAGGTTGTCCTGCCACAGCTGTGCGCCCTTGTTGAGCACCCCGGCCGCGTCGTCACTGCGGGCCAGCTCGCCGAGCCAGCCGCCGGTCGCGGTCAGGTTGCGCTCCATCGCCTTCAGCTGCACCCCGAACATGCTTTCCGCGTTCTCCAACGCCAACCGGTTCGCACGCGTTGCCGCGGCGGCGAGCTGGCGGGTGGCATCACTGAAGCGATCGCTGAAGGCGGTGGCCATGGGGGCATCAGGGAGTGGCTTGATGCAGTGCAGCATACGCCGTTGATGCGGCAATGCAACAAAAATAACAAAGGCGCCCACGGCGCCTTTGAAACACCTTTCAGATCAATGGGTTGATCAGGCAGTGGGGCCGCGGTAACGGCACCCCGACGTGCAGGTTTCGTGCACGGTGATCTCGCTCAGCGCCGGCAGGCTCGGCTTGAGCTCGTTCCAGATCCACACCGCCAGGTTCTCGCTGGTCGGGTTCTCCAGGCCGGGGATGTCATTGAGGTAGTGATGGTCCAGGCGGTCGTAGATCGGCTGGAAGGCCGCCTTCACGTCGCCGAAATCCATGATCCAGCCGGTCTGCGCGCCAGGCTCGCCCTCGACCTTCAGTTCCACCCGGAACGAGTGGCCGTGCAGGCGCGCGCACTTGTGCCCCGGCGGCACGTTGGGGAGGCGGTGCGCCGCCTCGAGCATGAAGACTTTGAAGATTTCCATGGCGCGATTGTACGCCGCAGGTGGCCGGCCAGCCTGAGCGGATGTTGGGCTTTCGTGAAGTAAGTCTTTTCATCCGGATGAAGAGATGATAGTTTCTCTTATATCCGTATGAAGAGATGTTATTGGCCGGACCCCGGCCGGGCATGGACTACTGCGGAACTTCGTCGCCCTTACCACCTCCCCCACATCGTCATGCCCAAGCACACCCTGCTCGTGGCGGCCCTGGCCGTCGCTCTGGCCGCGCCTTTGTCCGCCGCCGCCGAAACCTCCGCCGACGCCAGTGGCGAAGCCAGCACCCTGGCCGCCGTGCGCGTCACCGGTTCCAACATCAAGCGCACCGATACCGAGGCCTCCAACCCGGTGCAGGTGATCGGCCGCCAGCAGCTGGAACAGACCGGCAAGGCCACCGTGGCCGATGTGCTGCGCTCGATCTCGGCCAACACCGGCAACGCCAGCAACGAAACCACCAACAACGGCTGGGCCTCCGGCTCGGCCGGCATCGGCCTGCGTGGCCTGTCGCAGAAGAACACGCTGGTGCTGCTCAACGGCCGCCGCCTAGCCAACTACGGCTTCCCGGCCGGCGGCCTGTCCGACACCTTCGTCGATCTCAACGCGTTGCCGCTGGTCGCGGTCGAGCGCATTGAAGTGCTCAAGGACGGCGCCTCGGCGGTGTACGGCTCCGATGCCGTGGCCGGCGTGGTCAACATCATCACCCGGCAGAACTTCGAAGGCGCCGAGATCGGCGGCAGCTTCGGCGGCGCCGACCAGGGCGGCCTGCACGAGCAGAACCTGAAGTTCGTCGGCGGCCTGGGTGATCTGGACACCGATGGCTACAACATCCTCTTCAGCCTGCAGGGCTACAACCGCGAACGCCTGGATCAGGACGAACGCAACCTGACAAAGAGCGGCATCTACACCGACAAGCCCGGCGGCCGCTGGAACGGCTGGTCGGCCAAGGGCGCGCGCTACCTGGTCAACGGCGTGTCGGTGCCGATGCTCGATGCCAACGGCAACTGCCCGACCGGTACCACCCGTGTTGCCAGCGCGCCGATCGACGGCCTGGCCGGTGATACCTGCGGCTTCAACCAGGCGCCGTTCACCACGCTGATCCCTTCGACCAAGCGCTACCAGGCCTATGCCAATGGCACCTTCCGCCTGAACGACAACGTCGAAGCCTTCGGCGAAGTGCTGTACAGCCAGATCAAGAGCACCGCGTGGTTTGGCAGCAGCCCGTTCTTCACTCTGGAGAGCGGCCGCTTCGCACTGAACGCGGACAGTGGCCTGGCCGAGCCGGTGTCGTCGCTGCTGCCGGCCAGCAACCCGTACAACCCGTACGGCCGTGCAATTCCGATCGAATACACCTTCTTCGACCTGGGCGGCACGCTCAAGACCAACCGCTCCACCGCCTACCGCGGCGTATTCGGCCTGCGTGGCACCACCGCGAAGTGGGACTGGGAAGTCGCAGCGTTCGGCGCGCGCAGCAGCGAGCGCGAGAGCGTCTCTGGTGGCTTCGCCAACCGCTGGGCGCTGGCCGATGCGCTGGCAACGGGCAGCTACAACCTGCTGAACCCGGCGGCCACGCCGCAGTCGGTGCGCGACTCGATCAACATCGCCACGCTGCGTCCGGCCGAATCCAAGCTGCAGGGCATCGATGCCAAGATCTCCGGCAGCCTGGGCCACACCTGGGCCGGCGAGATCGGCTTCGCTGCCGGTGCCGAGTGGCGCCGCGAGAAGCTCGATTCCAACAACCCGTGGCAGATCGACGCCGGCCTGCAGGTGCGCCCGGCCATCGCCGAAGTGCACGGCAAGCGCCAGGTCAGTGCGGCCTACGCCGAAGTGAACGTGCCGCTGGCATCGACGCTGGAGCTGTCCGCTGCCGCGCGCGCCGATCACTACGATGATTTCGGCGACGCGTTCTCGCCGAAGATCGGCCTGCGTTGGCAGCCGCTCGACTTCCTGCTGGTGCGTGCCTCCGCCTCGAAGGGCTTCCGTGCACCGTCGCTGTCGGAAAACTCCAACAGCACCAGCATCGCCTACGGCAGCGTGGTCGATCCGCGTGACCCGGACGTGCCGGGCTCGCGCCAGAACCCCACCTTCTTCACCGTCGGCAACAACGAACTGAAGCCCGAGCGCACCAAGAGCGTGAACTTCGGCGTGGTGCTGTCGCCGTGGGCCAACACCAACCTGAGCGTGGACTACTACCGCATCCAGCTGGACAACCTGGTCGGCACCAACAACACCCAGACCCTGGTCAACGACAACGTGGCCGGCGCCGTGCAGCGCGATGAGCGCGGCAAGCTGCAGGCGGTCTACAACCGCTACCAGAACCTGAGCGAGCTGAAGACCTCGGGCATCGACGTCGAGCTGCGCCAGCGCATCCCGACCGCTGCGCTGGGTGACTTCACCGTGTCTTCGGCCTATACCCACGTGCGCGACTACCGTCGCCCGACCGTGGTCGGTGGCCCGCTGGTGGACTATGCCGGCAGCAACCTGGGCGCGACCCTGCCCAAGGACAAGGCCACCACCACGCTGGACTGGAAGTACGGCGACTTCAACGCAGCCGTGACCTGGTACTACACCAGCAGCTACCGCCAGGAAGCCAGTACCGCCGCCAAGGCCGTGCAGCAGCGTGTCGGCAGCTACAGCCAGTACGACCTGTACCTGGCCTACACCGGCATCGACAAGCTGACCGTGTACGCCAAGGTGCAGAACCTGGCCGACAAGACGCCTCCGTACGACGCCTCGTTCCCGGGCATCCGCGCGCCGTACGACTTCAGCCAGTACGACCTGCGTGGCCGCTACTTCACGCTGGGCTTCGATTACCGCTTCTGATCCATCCGCCGCGGCCGGTCACCTGAAGGGACCGGCCGCGCGACTGTCTGCCGTTGTGTTCCAGGGGAGTCATCGTGTCCTTGCATCGCCGTGCCGTTCTTCCGTTGCTGCTTGCCGCCGCCACCGCACTGTCCTCGCCGCAGCCGGCGCAGGCACAGAGCGCGTACTTCTTCCCGCAGGTGACCGACGCAGCGGCGTTCGATGCAGCGGTGCCCACGCCGGAGCAGTTCCTCGGCTACCCGATCGGCAGCCGTTACACCCGGCACGACCAGCTGGTGGCGTACTTCCAGGAACTGGCGAAACGCTCGGACAAGATCAGCGTGCGCGAGATCGGCCGCAGCTATGAAGGTCGCCCGCTGCTGATCGCCACCGTCACTGCTGCAGGCAACCACGCGCGGCTGGAACAGATCCGCCAGCAGCACGCGACCCTGGCCGATCCGGCGCAGCCGCGCAGCGCCGCCGGTGACAGCCCGGTGGTGGTGTGGCTGGGCTACAGCGTGCATGGCAACGAGACCTCCAGTGCCGAAGCGGCGATGCTGACGGCGTACTACCTGGTGGCCAACCACAGTGCCGAAACCCAGCAGTGGCTGCAGCAGGCGGTGGTGCTGTTCGACCCAGCGCAGAACCCGGACGGCCGTGATCGTGCCGCCAACTGGCACAACGCGTGGGCCTCCGATCCGGCTTCGGCCGACCCGGCCGACAAGGAACACGTCGAGCCGTTCCCGCAGGGCCGCACCAACCACTACTTCACCGACCTCAACCGCGACTGGCTGGCCCTGACCCAGCAGGATTCGCGGCCGAAGGTGGTGGTGTTCCACCAGTGGTACCCGAACGTGCAGATCGACTTCCACGAGATGGGCAAGGACAGCACCTATTACTTCGAGCCCTCGCCGAAGAGCATGCACAGCCCGCTGATTCCAGCGGCGTCGTATGAATTCAACAAGACCCTGGCCAAGTACCACGCGCAGGCGCTGGATGCGCTGGGCTCGCTGTACTACACCGGCGAGAACTTCGACAACTTCTCGCCGGTGTACGGCTCGACCTATCCTGATTTCCACGGTGCCGTCGGCGTTACCGTCGAGCAGGCCAGCTCGCGGGGCCGCGTGCAGGAGTCGATGAATGGTCTGCTGACGTTCCCGTTCACCATCCGCAACCAGGTGGCTACCGGGCTGGGCACGGTGCGCGGCGCGGTAGCCGAGCGCAGCGGCCTGTTCGACCTGCAGAAGCAGTTCTTCCTGAGCGCGTTGAAGCAGGCCGCACAGCAGCCGGTGAAGAGCTTCGTATTCGGCGATGCGCATGACCCCGCATTGACCCGTCGTTTGCTGGAACTGTTGCTGCTGCATCGCATCGAGGTGCGCGCGCTGGATCGTGACGTCAGTGTCGATGGTCAGCGCTTCGATGCCGGCAGCGCCTACGTGGTGCCGGTGCAGCAGGCGCAGTTCCGCCTGGTGCATTCGATCTTTGCCGAGACGCCGCCGATCAAGGGCGATGTGTTCTACGGCAGCACCAGCTACGCGATTGCACCGGCCTACGGTGTGGCCTTCGCCGGTAGCCGCAGCCGTATCGATGGTGGCCCACGGGTGACCGCGCTGCCGGCCGAGCCGGGCGTGGTGCTGGGGGGCCAGGCTGGATTCGCCTACGCGATTGACTGGCGCGACTACAATGCCGGGCGCGCGCTGGCCGCGCTGCAGGGCAAGGGCGTGAATGCACGCGCGGCATTCCAGCCGTTCACCACCGCGACCGCGCAGGGCGAGGTCAGCTTCGCCGCCGGCAGCCTGGTCATTCCGGTCACTGGGCAGTCGCTGCAGGGTGCGGCGCTGCTTGAGGCAGTGACATCCGCCGCACGCGAGGCAGGTGTACAGGTGCACGCGCTGTCCAGTGGCCGCAGCCGCGAAGGCATCGACCTCGGCAGTGACGGCGTCAAGGCGCTGCGCAAGCCTGCGGTGGCACTGGTGATGGGCGAGGGCGTGGCCGCCACCGAAATCGGATCGGCGTGGTTCCTGTTGGACCAGCAGCTGCACCTGCCGGCCAGCAAACTGGACCCGCAGCAGCTGGGCAAGGTGCCGCTGGACCGCTACACCACCATCGTGCTGTCCGGTGGTACCTACACCGGCGTCGATGCCACGGCTGTGGCTGCACTGAAGCGCTGGGTGCAGGCCGGTGGTTCACTGGTGACCTACGGCAGTGCCTCGAAGTGGGCGATCGAACAGAAGCTCGCCGACGGCGAGGCGCTCGGCAAGGAAGAAGATGCGGCTGACGAGAGCCGTCGCGCGTTCGGCGATCAGCGCGACATCGCTGCGATCGAGCGGGTCAGTGGCAACATTCTCAGTGCCGACGTGGATACCAGCCATCCGCTGGCATTCGGCGTGCCGCGCCGGCAATTGGCGATCAACAAGGAGAACACGGTGACGCTGCAGCCAAGCGCGAACCCGTTCTCGACGGTGGTACGCATCGACACGCCACCGCGGGTGAATGGCTATCTGTCCGAGCGCAACCGGACGCGGGTGGCGGGCAGCGCGTGGCTGCTGGTGTCGGCGCAGGGGCAGGGCAACGTGGTGCTGTTTGCCGATGATCCGGCGCATCGCAAGTACTGGCACGGGACGGATCGACTGCTGATCAACGCGGTCTTCTTCGGGAATCTGGTGAATCCGAGTAAAGCGCGGGGTTGAGGCTTTGCGCGCCTTGATTGATGCGTGTGGGGGAGGCCGGGCGGGATGCGCAGGACACGCCGTAAACCCGTCCTTGGGGGCTCGATGGCGCCTTGCTCGTGTGCGCTGTCCTGCGCACACGGCAAGGCCGGGGTTGGGCGTCCTGCCCAACCCGCCCGAGGCATGCCTCGGGCCCATGGCGCCAACGGTCCTGCGCAGCCCACCCGGCCTCCCCTCGACGGTTTCCTGCGGGCGCGGATGCATCGAACCCCAAGGCAGGAGCAAGGGCAAAAGCAAAAGCAAAGCCAGGAATTGCGACTTCGGCTTTTGCCTTTGAATTTGAATTTGAATTTGATCTTTCTTCTCCCGGCTACCCGGCGGGAGAAGAAGGCGCAGGCAATGCTTGAAGCGGATGGGCATGGGGGCAGCGCAGAACCGTTGGCGCCATGGATGGCGCCATCGAGCTTACATGGACGTATTTACAGCGTGTTCTGCGCTGCCCCCATGCCCATTCGCCCTCGGTACTGCCACCGCGTGCTTTATCACCCGGTAGCCCGCAACAAAAAAAAGGACGGCGCGTCAGCGCCGTCCCTCGATAGCCCCCGCGCAGCGGGAAGCACCCTCCATGTCAGCTGGGATCAGCTGGCGCGACCGCCGCCGCCACCCTGGCCGCGGCCACGGCCACCACCATTGCCACCACCGCCACGACGCTGGCCCTGACCGGCGCCTGCGCCTGCACGCTGCTGGCCATTGCCACCGCCCTCGCGACGGCCGCCACCGGCCTTCTTCGGGCCCGCATGCGCATGGCGCGGCGCATCGCCGTGCGGACGGCGCGCGTGGCTCTTGCGCGGTGCGCGCTCGCCGGTATCGTGCTCGGCCTTGCCCGGCGCGCTGTTGCCCCAGCGGATCGGCGTCTGCAGCTCGAAGCCCGGCACATCGCGGATGTCCATGTCGCGGCCCAGCAGGCGCACGATCGCGCGCAGCAGCTTCACTTCATCCTGCGCCACCAGCGAGATCGCCTGGCCGGTTGCGCCGTTGCGGCCGGTGCGGCCGATGCGGTGCACATAATCTTCGGCCACCATCGGCAGGTCGAAGTTGATCACCTTCGGCAGCTCGTTGATGTCGATGCCGCGCGCGGCGATATCGGTGGCCACCAGCACGGTCACGCGGCCGGCCTTGAAGTCGCCCAGCGCACGCAGGCGCTGGCCCTGGCTCTTGTTGCCGTGGATCGCCGCGGTCTTGATGCCGGACTTTTCCAGGAACGTGGCCAGCTTGTCGCTGCCGTGTTTGGTGCGGGCGAACACCAGGGTCTGCTCGCGGCTGTCCTGCGCCAGCAGGTGCAGCAGCAGGTCGCGCTTGCGGCCGGCATCGACCGGGTGCACGCGATGGGTGATGGTTTCGGCAACGGTGTTCTTCGGCGTCACCTGGATCTGTTCCGGGTTGCGCATGAACTCCAGCGCCAGCTGGCGGATGTTGTCCTCGAAGGTGGCCGAGAACAGCAGGGTCTGGCGGTTCTGCTTCGGCAGCTTGGCCAGGATGCGCTTGATCGACGGCAGGAAGCCCATGTCGAGCATGCGGTCGGCTTCGTCCAGCACCAGCAGTTCAATGCCGGACAGGTCGATGCTGCGACGCTCCAGGTGGTCGATCAGGCGGCCCGGGCAGGCCACCAGCAGGTCCACGCCACGGCGCAGGATGTCCAGCTGGTTGCCCATGCCGACGCCGCCGTAGATGCAGGCGCTGGGGATGCGCAGGTACTTGCTGTAGCCGCGCAGGCTGTCATGCACCTGAGTGGCCAGCTCGCGGGTCGGGGCCAGGATCAGCGCGCGCGGCTTGCGCGGGCCGCTGCGGACTTCCTGCGAGGCGGTGCCCAGGTGCTGCAGCAGCGGCAGGCCAAAGGCAGCGGTCTTGCCGGTACCGGTCTGTGCACCGGCCAGCAGGTCGCGGCCGGCCAGCGCCAGCGGGATCGCCTGCTGCTGGATCGGGGTCGGGTTTTCGTAGCCCTGCTCGGCAAGCGCACGCAGCAGGAAGGGCGCCAGGCCCAGCGATTCAAAAGACATTGAGATTGCTCCAAGTACAAGAAACGCCTGTCCGAACGGACAGACGGGGGCAGATCAAACTGATCGGCTGACTCGGAGCGTTCCCGTGAACCGCGCTGCGAGAATTGGGTGCAGCCGGCACGAAGCGCAGGCTGGAATGCGTGACGAACGGCGTCGGAGTGGGGGCGGGCGAAGAGGGCGGACCCAGGTCGCCGGCGGTCCCGGAGGGAAACGGACGGCCGCTGCAGACCCTGCAAGTCTAAACGATGTTTGAGACTTCACGCAAAAAGGCCTGTTCAGGTAGGGGGGGCTCTCTGCAGGGCTGCGCCCTGCACCCGCAGAGGCCGAAGCAACGTCAACGTCAACGTCAAAAGCCGGTTTCCTGAGGGATGGCGGGGTGGGTCCGGTTGCGGGGGGCGCTGCAAGTACCCCTCCGG
>NZ_JASJSQ010000138.1:0-9429 GCF_030236855.1 Stenotrophomonas maltophilia group sp. Smal13 | reverse complement strand
GCCCCAGCATCACAAGGCGCCAGCGCTTTGGCTCTCGCTGTTGCAGTTGCAGTTGCGCCTCTGCCTGCCGCAGGCATCGGCCCTCCCACCACCCGCACCCGATACAATGGCCGTCTGCCGTAGCCCGGCATCCCGTCCCTGAGCCAAAGAGTTGCCCATGTCCATCGTCCGCATGACCGACCTCGACCTCTCCGGCAAGCGCGTGCTGATCCGCCAGGATCTGAACGTGCCGATCGAGAATGGCCGCATCACCTCCGAACAGCGCATCACCGCTTCGCTGCCGACGCTCAAGCGCGCGCTGGAGCAGGGCGCGGCGGTGATGGTCACCTCACACCTGGGGCGCCCGAAGGAAGGCGTGTGGAGCGAAGCCGATTCGCTGGCGCCGGTGGCCCAGCGCCTGTCCGAGCTGCTCGGTCGCGAGGTTCCGCTGGTGCGCGACTGGGTCGACGGTGTCGACGTGCAGCCGGGCCAGCTGGTGCTGCTGGAAAACTGCCGCATGAACGTCGGCGAGGGCAAGGACGATGAAGCCCTGTCGACGAAGTACGCCGCCCTGTGCGATGTGTTCGTGATGGATGCCTTCGGCACCGCGCACCGTGCGCAGGCCTCGACCCATGGCGTCATCCGCTTCGCCCCGGTCGCTGCCGGTGGCCCGCTGCTGATGGCCGAACTGGACGCGCTGGCGCAGGCGCTGGATGCACCGGCCAAGCCGCTGCTGGCCATCGTCGCCGGCAGCAAGGTCAGCACCAAGCTGGAACTGCTGGCCAACCTGGTCGGCAAGGTCGATCAGCTGATCGTCGGTGGTGGCATCGCCAACACCTTCATCGCTGCCGCCGGCCACAACGTCGGCAAGTCGCTGTACGAGCCGGACCTGCTGGACACCGCGAAGAAGATCGTGGCCGATGCCAAGGCGCGTGGCGCCGATATCCCGCTGCCGGTGGACGTGGTCACCGCCAAGCAGTTCATGCCGGACGCGGTTGCCGAAGTGAAGGCGGTCGACGCCGTTGCCGAAGACGACCTGATCCTGGACATCGGCCCGCAGACCGCGGCGCAGTACGCGCAGCTGATCGGGAAGGCCGGTACCGTGGTCTGGAACGGTCCGGTCGGTGTGTTCGAATTCGAGGCCTTCAGCAAGGGCACCGAAGCGCTGGCCCGTGCCATCGCCAGTTCGCCGGCGTTCTCCATCGCCGGTGGCGGCGACACCCTGGCCGCGGTCGACAAGTTCGATATCGCCCAGCAGGTCAGCTACATCTCCACCGGTGGCGGTGCGTTCCTGGAATTCCTGGAAGGCAAGACCCTGCCGGCGGTGGCCGCACTCGACGCGCGCGGCGCATGAGTGCCGATCGCAGCAAGGATGTCCTGTTCTTCGACCTGGACGGCACGCTGATCGATTCGCAGGTGGGTATCACCGCCTGCATCGCCTATGCGCTTCAGAAGATGGACCATCCGGTGCCACCGCAGGAGACCCTGCTGGGCTGGATCGGTCCGTCGCTGCGCACCACCTTCGCGCCGCTGTTCGGTGAACCGGCGCGGGTGGAACAGGCGGTGGGCTACTACCGTGAGCGCTTCGACGCCGAGGGCTGGCGCGAGCACACGGTGTACCCGCAGGTGGAAGACACCCTTCGCACGCTGCATGGTCGTGGCCATCGCCTGGCGGTGGTCACTGCCAAGAACGAGCCGCACGCGCGCCGCATCCTTGCCCACCTGCCGTTCGGTGGGCTGTTCGAGGAGATCGTCGGTTCAACCCTCGATGGCTCGCGCAGCCACAAGCCGGAACTGGTCGGTGAGGCGCTGCGTCGGCTGCAGGTGCAGCCCGCGCAGTGCTGGATGATCGGCGACCGCCGCATGGACATTGAAGGCGCGCGTCACCATGGCCTGCGCAGCGTCGGCGTGCTGTGGGGCTTTGGTGGTGAGGAGGAACTCACTGCCGCCGGTGCTGGCCAGCTCGCCCGTGAGCCGGTACAGCTGGAAACGCTGCTGGCGTGATGCGCCGTTGATCGGTAACGCCGGGCCATGCCCGGCGGCTTAACCCAGCACCCGCCGGGCATGGCCCGGCGCTACCGCCACCCTGCGCCAGCGTATGTCCGGCCGATGTCCGTTCGATGACCCGCGAAGTCAGGCCGCACAAGGCTGTAACCGTATACATGCGGCGTGAAGGATGTGCTAATTTCCGTTCTTTATCGGGAGAGGCCCATTCACCATGTTCGAGCGTCAGCGTCGCACCAAGATCCTTGCCACCCTCGGTCCGGCCACTGATCCGCCGGGCGTGCTGGAGGATCTGTTCCGCGCCGGCGTCAACGTGGTGCGCCTGAACTTCAGCCATGGCGATCCCTCCGGCCAGGCCAAGCGTGCTGCCGAAGTGCGCGCTGCTGCCGCCCGCGTGGGCGTGGAAGTCGGCATCCTGGCCGACCTGCCGGGCCCGAAGATCCGCATCGAGCGCTTCGCCGAAGGCAAGGTACAGCTGAAGGCGGGCAACCGCTTCGACCTGATCGCAAGCACCAGCGCCGGCCCGGGTGACGCCACCCAGGTGGGCGTGAGCTACCTCGGCCTGCCGCAGGACGTGGGTCCGGGCGATGTGCTGCTGCTCGACGACGGCCTGATGCAGCTGCAGGTGGTGGAAGTGCAGGGCGAACGCATCATCAACACCGTACTGAACGACGGTGTGCTGTCCGACCGCAAGGGCCTGAACAAGCAGGGCGGTGGCCTGTCGCTGGGCGCGCTGACCGAGCGCGACAAGGAACTGATCGGCATCGTCGCCAAGATCGGCGTCGACTTCATCGCCGTGTCGTTCTGCCGCAATGCGCAGGACATGAACGACGCGCGTGAGATCGCCCGCTCGCACGGCTGCGATGCCGCGCTGGTGTCGAAGATCGAGCGCACCGAGGCGATCGAGAACCTGGAAGAGATCGTCGAGGCCAGCGACGTGGTGATGGTGGCCCGTGGCGACCTTGGCGTGGAAATCGGCGATGCCGAACTGCCGGGCCTGCAGAAGAAGATCATCAAGGCCTCGCTGGCGCAGAACAAGGTGGTGATCACCGCCACGCAGATGCTGCAGTCGATGGTCGAAAGCCCGATCCCGACCCGTGCCGAAGTGCTGGACGTGGCCAACTCGGTCATCGACGGTACCGACGCGGTGATGCTGTCGGCCGAGACCGCTGCCGGTGCCTGGCCGGTCAAGGCCGTGGAAGCGATGGCGCGCATCTGCCTGGGTGCAGAGCGCCAGTTCCAGACCGAGACCGACTTCAACGCTTCGCCGCGCAACCTGGAACGTGCCGACCAGGCCATTGCCATGGCCACCATGTTCCTGTCGCAGCACGTGGGCGTGCGCGCGATCGTGGCGATGACCGAATCCGGTGGCACTGCTCGCTACCTGTCGCGTTTCCGCGCCAAGGCGCCGGTGTTCGCGGTCACCCGCCACGACGGTGCACGCCGCCAGATGGCGCTGATGCGCGATGTCTACCCGATCAACTTCGACAGCCGTGGCCTGACCCCGCGTGAAGCCGCACGCGGCAGCATCCGCCTGCTGGTGGAAGCCGAACTGCTGCAGGCCGGTGACCGCGTCGTGTTCACCAGCGGTGAGCACATGGAAACCCTGGGCGCGACCAACACCCTGCGCCTGCTGGAAGTGGGCGAAGACGGCCGCGCCAGCGGCCTGGGCGATCTGTAAACCCAGGCGGCCCCGGGTCGGAGCCGCTGCGCGGGTCCGACCCGGGGTCAGATCCCTGAAGGGGTCGTGACCCGGCGCAACAGGACATCGTCTGTCCGGTGCGGACATTGGAATCGTTTCCAGACTGCCCTGCACGTCGGTGCAACGGGCGGCGGGGCTATACTTACGTTTTTCCCGCACCCGCCACAGGAAGTACATGAGCATCGAACAGCTGGCTGAAACCGCCCAGGCCATGGTTGCCCCGGGCAAGGGCATCATCGCGATCGACGAATCCACCGCTACCATCGCCAAGCGTTTCGCAGGCGTCGGTATCGAGAACACCGAGGAGAACCGTCGTGCCTACCGCGAACTGCTGCTGACCACGCCGAAGCTCAACGAGCACATTTCCGGCGCCATCCTGTTTGACGAAACCATCCGTCAGTCGACCAAGGACGGCGTGCCGTTCGCCAAGTACATGGCCGACCACGGCATGATTCCGGGCATCAAGGTGGACAAGGGTGCGCACCCGCTGGCCGGCTGCCCGGGCGAGCTGGTGACCGAAGGCCTGGACGGCCTGCGCGAGCGCCTGCAGGAGTATTACAAGCTGGGTGCGCGCTTCGCCAAGTGGCGTGCGGTGATCAACATCGGCGAAAGCATTCCGTCGGGCACCTGCATCGAGTCCAACGCCCACGCGCTGGCCCGCTATGCCGCCCTGTGCCAGGAATGCGGCCTGGTGCCGATGGTCGAGCCGGAAGTGATCATGGACGGCGACCACGACATCGAGACCTGCTACGAAGTCACCGAAGCCACCCTGCGTTCGCTGTTCGATGCCCTGTACCAGCAGAACGTGCTGCTGGAAGGCACCATCCTGAAGGCCTCGATGGTCATCTCCGGCAAGGGCTGCGATGAGCAGGCCGACGTCGAGGAAGTGGCCGAGTCGACCGTGATGTGCCTGAAGAGCACCGTGCCGGCCATCCTGCCGGGCGTGGTGTTCCTGTCCGGTGGCCAGAGCGACGAGCAGTCCACCGAGCATCTGAACGCGATGAACCAGCTGGGCAACCTGCCGTGGCCGCTGAGCTTCTCCTACGGCCGCGCCATGCAGCAGGCCGCGCTGAAGCTGTGGGCCAAGGACATGAAGGGCAACTACGCTGCCGCCCAGAAGACCGTGTACGAGCGCGCCAAGGACAACGGCCTGGCCGCGCTGGGCAAGTGGAACGGTTGATCCGTCCCATCGCAGGATGAACAGGGCAACGCCGGCATCACGCCGGCGTTTGCTTTTGCGGGTATCTTTTCCGCCCCCACGCACCGGGCCGGTGTGCGGGACATACATGGAAGGCCAAGGAGAAAAAACATGCGTTTGGCAGCAATCACACTGGCCGTCGCCACGGTCCTGATCGCCGGCGGTTGCAACCGCATCGGTGGCGGTGGTGACGCAGGCAAGGCCGCGTCGCTCGATTTCGACAAGCCGGTGTCCGGCGAGATCACCTCGCGCAGCGGCATCAACTTCAACGACGGCAGCCATCACCAGCTGTACCAGATCAAGCTGGAAGACAGGGAACTGGTCGGCCTGAAGCTCACCGGCGCACTGACCGGTTCGATTGCCGTGTTCAACAACGGCAGCCTGGTGTCCACCAGCAATACCGGTTACGAACGCGAAGGCGATGTCTCGCTGGCCTTCCGTGCCAACGGTGGCGGCACCTACCAGGTGGCGGTCAACGCCAACGGTCCGAGCGCCTTTGGTCCGTACCGCCTGCGCGCCGAGAAGCTGAAGCCGTACGACGGCAAGCCGCTGGTGGGCAGTGGTGAGATCGTCGATATGCTGGCCAGCAACTCGCAGGACTACACCCTGCAGGTGGAGAAGGCGGGCCTGTACGAGATCCGCCTCGTCTCGGATGTCTTCGATCCGGTGCTGAAGCTGTCCGGCCAGGGCGTGGATGCCGAGAACGATGACGGCGGCGACAGCACCAACTCGCGCCTGAACCTCTCGCTGAAGCCGGGCAAGTACACCCTGACTGCACGCGGCCTCGGCGACGGCGTCAATGGCATGTTCACCCTGTCGGCCACCCGCATTGAACTGCCAGGCAACCTGGTGGATCGCGATGGCACGGCACTGCCGAAGTCGGGCAGCGCGTACACCATGCTGGACAACGAAGGCCGCCGCCGCTTCCTGCTGACCCTGGATCGTCCGGCCGACGTGCGCCTGGATGCGATTTCCAGCCAGGTCGATACCGTGCTGCGCGTGGTCGGCGGCGCCGTCGAGCTGACCGACGACGACGGTGGCAATGGCACCAATGCACGCCTGGAAGAGACGCTGCCGGCCGGTCACTACACCGTCGACGTGTCCAGCCTGAACAACGGTGCGGGCCTGGTGGAAGTGCGCGTGCAGGTCGAAGGTGCCAGCGCCGACGGTGCTGCCGTCTCGGCCGCACGCGCCGCTGCGGATGCCGCTGCTGCCGTGGCCGATGACGCCGCTGCTGCGGTGGAAGCAGCCAGCCGTTGAGGTGATCCACACGTAGCGTGGATGACCTCAAGGCCGCAACGGGAAAGGCCGGGCAATGCCCGGCCTTTCCTTTTACCGGAAGCGCTGCGGTTCAGTGCGCAGCGGCGAAGCCCGCATCGCCCAGAGGCGGCAGCATCGATCCACGCGGTTCGTTGTCCGTGCTTTGTCCCGCGGCGCTCAATGCCTGCTGGTAGGCCTTCGCCGTAGCAGTGTTGAACGCCACCAGCACGATGCGCATCGGCTGTGCATGGCTGCGCTGCCACGCCAGTGTTTCCGTCACTGCGATCTGCGCGGCCTGGTACAGCGGATAGCCATACACACCGCAGCTGATCGCCGGGAACGCGATCGACTTCACGCCCAGCGACTCGGCCAACTGCAGCGATTTCCAGTAGCAGTTGGCCAGCAATGCCGGTTCGTCGCGCTGGCCGTCGTGCCAGACCGGGCCCACCGTGTGCAGTACATGCCGCGCAGGCAATGCGTAAGCGTCGGTGGCGCGCACTTCGCCGGTTGGGCAACGCACGCCCGGACGCAGCTCCGGCAACTGCTCGCACTCGGCCAGCAATGCCGGCCCGGCAGCGCGATGGATCGCGCCGTCGACGCCGCCGCCGCCGAGCAGTGTTTCATTGGCCGCGTTGACGATCGCATCCACCGCCAGGGTCGTGATATCGCCCTGCCAAACTTCGATCTTCATGCGTCCGTCTCCTGCCTGTGAGGTGTTCCGCGCAGCATCTGCGCCGGCTGTTCCCACGGTAGGGGACAGGGCATCGATACTGCGTCATGACCGTCTCACGCGCTGCGATCCGACGGCCTTCACGCACGATGGCGGGCGACGCCTTCACGCAGGCTGAAGCAGAAAGGGGGAGGTGGCGAAACGGTAGCGCCGGGCCATGTCCGGCGGATGGTGAACGAAGCGAATGCCGGAAACAGCAACGCCGGGCATGGCCCGGCGCTACCTTGAACGAAAACGGGATCCGACCCTGAGCTCACGGCAGGCCGGCCAGCCAGTCGTCGTCGGAACCCTCATTCACATCGGCGAACAGCGGTGTGGAGAAATAGCGCTCGCCGGTATCGGGCAGCATTGCCAGGATCACCGAGCCCGGTTCAGCGCGGGCGGCCACGTCCAGCGCGCTCGCCACGGTGGCGCCGGCGGAAATGCCGACGAAGATGCCTTCCTCCGCAGCCAGGCGACGCGCGGTGGCGATCGCGCGGTCATCTTCGACCGAGACCAGTTCGTCCACCACATCGCGGTTGAGCACGTCCGGCACGAAGTCCGGGGTCCAGCCCTGGATCTTGTGCGGCTTCCAGTCATCGCCCTTCAGCAGCGCGGCGCCGGCCGGTTCGGTGGCGATGATGCGGGTCTGCGGGCGCGCGACCTTCAGCACTTCGCCCACGCCGGTAAGCGTGCCACCCGTGCCCCAGCCACTGACGAAGTAGTTCAGCCGCTTGCCGGCGAAGTCGCGCAGGATCTCGGCAGCGGTGGTGTTGCGGTGATAGGCCGGGTTGGCCGGGTTGGCGAACTGGCTGGCCAGGAACCAGCCGTGCTGCTCGGCCAGTTCGGCCGCCTTGCGCACCATGCCGCTGCCGCGCTCGGCGGCCGGGGTCAGGATCACCTTGGCACCATAGGCGCGCATCAGCTTGCGGCGCTCCACCGAGAAGGTCTCGACCATGGTGGCCACGAACTTGTAGCCGCGCGCGGCGGCGACCATCGCCAGTGCCACGCCAGTGTTGCCTGAAGTGGCTTCGACAATGGTGTCGCCCGGCTTGAGCAGGCCGCGTGCCTCGGCGTCGAGGATGATCGCCAGCGCCAGACGGTCCTTCACCGAACCGCCCGGGTTGAACGACTCGACCTTGGCGTAGACGCTGACCTGCGCGGGCGCCAGGCGCTGCAGCCTGACGATGGGGGTGTTGCCGACGGTATCGAGGATGGAGTCGTACAGGGCCATGGAAGCGCTCCGGAAACGGGGCCGCGCCGGGCTTCGGCGGGCGAAGGGGGAGGGCTGGCTGTTCAGGCCAGCGGCTGCCGGCTGACCGTAGCGCCGGCATATGACGCCCGGAAATGACCAGATACCTTTCTTAAACAACCTTTGGTTATAAGCTGGTGACGGCAATTGACCCTAGAGTGGACCTCCGCCCCACGCCGCCTGCCTCCCATGACGCTGACCCAGCTGCGCTACCTGGTTGCCATCGCCGACGCCGAGCTGAACATCACGCTGGCCGCCTCGCGCGTGCACGCCACCCAGCCCGGCCTGTCCAAGCAGCTCAAGCAGCTGGAGGACGAGCTGGGTTTCCTGTTGTTCGTGCGCAAGGGCCGCAGCCTGGAGTCGGTCACCCCGGCCGGCACCGAGGTCATCGCCCGCGCCCGCGCGGTGCTGGCCGAGGCCAACAACATCCGCACCTACGCGGCCAACCAGCGCCGCGAGAGCCAGGGCCAGCTGATCCTGACCACCACCCACACCCAGGCGCGCTTCGTGCTGCCGCCGGCGGTGGCAGCGATCAAGCAGGCCTACCCGCAGGTGAGCGTGCACCTGCAGCAGGCCGGCGAAGCCGACGCGCTGGACCGCTTGAATCAGGGTGATGCCGATATTGCGATCATCAGCACCGCTGGCGGTGAGCCCACCGATGGCATCGCGGTGCCGCTGTTCCGCTGGCGGCGCCTGGTGGTGGTACCGAAGGGCCACCCGCTGGACCGCGCCGGCCGCGCCCCAGACCTGGCCGCGCTTGCCCGCCAGCCATTGATCAGCTACGAATCCTCGACCCGGCCGAATTCCTCGTTGCAGCGCGCCTTCGCTGCGAACGGCCTGGTGCCGGATCTGGCGCTGACCGCGCTGGATGCCGACCTGATCAAGACCTACGTGCGTACCGGTCTGGGCGTGGGCCTGCTGGCGGAGATGGCGGTCAGTTCCAACGACGAAGACCTGAGGTCGTGGCCGGCCCCGGAGCCGATCACTGAGTGCATTGCCTGGGCGGTGCTGCCTCGCGATCGCGTGCTGCGTGATTACGCGCTGGAGCTGGTGCACGTGCTGGCACCGCAGATCGATCCGCGTGATCTGCGCAGGGTGCTGGATGGCAACCAGGCGGCGGCGTGGCCGGTGCCACCGACGTGGGAGTCACTGACCCAGACCATCACGGTGTGAGGTGGGTCGAGCAGGGCTTGCAGCCCTGCACCCGCGGTAGTGCCGGCCGCTGGCCGGCAACCTCAGAAGCAACATCAACATCAAATGCGGGTTTCCTGTGGGATGGCGGGGCGGTGTGGGCAGGCAGGACACGCCGTAAACCCATCCATGGG
>NZ_JASJSQ010000137.1:0-9695 GCF_030236855.1 Stenotrophomonas maltophilia group sp. Smal13 | reverse complement strand
CGCTCCCGATGACCGATTCCGCCCCCCAGCTTCCTGCCCGCATCCTTGATGGCCGCCGTATCGCCGAGGACCTGCTCGACAGCCTGAAGGTGCGCGTCGACGCCCGCGTGGCCGCCGGTGGCAGCCGTCCGGGCCTGGCCGTGGTGCTAGTGGGTGGCGACCCGGCCTCGACCGTGTACGTGCGCAACAAGCGCCGCGCTGCCGAGAAGGTCGGCATCGAGGCACATGACTACGACCTGCCGGCCGGTACTACCGAAGCCGAGCTGCTCGACCTGATCGACCAGCTCAACGCCGACCCGAAGATCAACGGCATCCTGATCCAGCTGCCGCTGCCGGGCATCCCCGACGCGCGCCGGCTGATCCAGCGCATCGACCCGCGCAAGGACGTGGACGGCTTCCACCCGGAAAACGTCGGCCACCTGGCCCTGCGCGAGTTCGGCCTGCGCCCGTGCACCCCGCGCGGCATCACCACGCTGCTGGGCCACACCGACCAGCCGGTGCGCGGCCGCAACGCCACCATCGTGGGCGTGAGCAACCACGTCGGCCGCCCGATGGGCCTGGAACTGCTGATTGCCGGCTGCACCGTGACCAGCTGCCACAAGTTCACCCCCAAGGACGTGCTGGAACAGGCCGTGCGCAACGCCGACATCCTGGTGGTGGCCGTCGGTCGCCCGGGCATCGTGCCGGGCGAGTGGGTGAAGCCGGGCGCGGTGGTGATCGATGTCGGTATCAACCGGTTGGATGACGGCCGGTTGGTGGGTGATGTCGGGTTTGAAGCGGCGGCCCAGCGGGCGAGCTGGATTACCCCGGTGCCGGGTGGCGTGGGCCCGATGACCGTGGCCACGTTGATGCAGAACACCCTGGAAGCCGCGGAAGCGCTGAGCTGACCTGCTGTTGGGGAGATCTGCCGTTGGTGGGTGCCGACCGTTGGTCGGCACAATGTGGACATGCGGATGACCCGCTCCTGGTAGGTGCCAACCTTGGTTGGCACGATCCGTCCGGCGCTGGACCCCAGATGGGATGAGGGCCTCTCCCTGTTTGTGCCAACCAAGGTTGGCACCTACCAAGGGCGGTTCCGTGGCGGTTCCATGTCCGTGGCGGTTCGGTGGGTGCCAACCTTGGTTGGCACGATCCGTCCGGCGCTGGACCCCAGATGGGGTGAAGGCCTCTCCCTGTTTGTGCCAACCAAGGTTGGCACCTACCAAAGGCGTTCCGAGGCGGTTCCATGTCCATGGCGGTTCCGTGGGTACCAACCAAGGTTGGCACCCACCCAGGTCGCCCCCTGAACCAATCATCGCCTGCGCGACACTGCGTCGCATCTACCCCCTGCCACACGGCGCGAAAACAGGGTAAAATGTCGCGCTTCCCCACATCTCGGGTATGCCGATGCTGCGCATCCAGGCTGAAGCACTCACTTACGACGACGTCTCGCTCGTCCCCGCTCATTCGACCATCCTGCCCAAGGACGTCAACCTCGAAACGCGGTTGACTCGCGACCTGAAGCTGAAGCTTCCGATCCTGTCCGCAGCCATGGATACCGTCACCGAAGCCCGCCTGGCCATCGCCATGGCCCAGCTCGGCGGCATGGGCATCATCCACAAGAATCTCAGCCTGGAACAGCAGGCCGCGGAAGTGGCCAAGGTCAAGAAGTTCGAGGCCGGTGTCATCCGCGACCCGATCACCGTCGGCCCGGAAACCACCATCCGCGACGTGCTGGCCCTGACCCAGGCGCACAACATCTCCGGCGTGCCGGTGGTGGGCAGCGACGGCCTGCTGGCCGGCATCGTGACCCATCGCGACATGCGCTTCGAGACCGAGCTGGACGATCCGGTCCGCCACATCATGACCAAGAAGGATCGCCTGATCACGGTCAAGGAAGGCGCCGCGTCTGACGAAGTGCTGCAGCTGCTGCACCGCAACCGCATCGAAAAGGTGCTGGTGGTCAATGATTCGTTCGAACTGCGTGGCCTGATCACGGTCAAGGACATCCAGAAGAACACCGACTTCCCGAACGCTGCCAAGGATCTGTCGACCCGCCTGCTGGTTGGCGCGGCCGTCGGCGTGGGTGGCGATACCGATCGCCGCGTGGAAGCGCTGGTCGCCGCCGGCGTGGACGTGATCGTGGTCGATACCGCGCACGGCCACTCGCAGGGCGTGCTGGACCGCGTCAGCTGGGTCAAGAAGAACTTCCCGAACGTGCAGGTCATCGGTGGCAACATCTGCACCGGCGAAGCCGCACTGGCGCTGCTGGACAGCGGCGCGGACGCCGTCAAGGTCGGCATCGGCCCGGGCTCGATCTGCACCACCCGCGTTGTCGCCGGCGTCGGCGTGCCGCAGGTCACCGCCATTGACCTGGTGGCCGAAGCGCTGCAGGACCGCATCCCGCTGATCGCCGATGGTGGCATCCGCTACTCGGGCGACATCGGCAAGGCGCTGGCCGCCGGTGCTTCGACCATCATGGTCGGTGGCCTGCTGGCCGGTACCGAGGAATCGCCGGGCGAGACCGAGCTGTACCAGGGCCGTTCGTACAAGAGCTACCGCGGCATGGGTTCGCTGGCTGCCATGGAGAAGGGGTCGAAGGACCGCTACTTCCAGGACGCCGCCACCGCCGACAAGCTGGTGCCGGAAGGCATCGAAGGCCGCGTGCCGTACCGCGGCCCGGTGGGCGGCATCATCCACCAGCTGATGGGTGGCCTGCGCGCCACCATGGGCTACGTGGGCTGCGCCACCATCGAAGACATGCGCAGCAAGCCCAAGTTCGTGAAGATCAGCGGCGCCGGCCAGCGTGAGAGCCACGTCCACGACGTGACGATCACCAAAGAGCCGCCGAACTACCGCGCCTGATGCGGGCCGGAGAAAGAGGAACGAGGAAGCTGATTCCCGTTCCTCTTTTTCCATCTGCTGCTGCAAATCTGATTTCGTTTTCCCTACTGCATTGCCAGGGCGCCATGACCAACATCCATAACGACAAGATCCTCATCCTCGATTTCGGCGCGCAGTACACGCAGCTGATTGCCCGCCGCATCCGCGAGCTGGGCGTCTACTGCGAAATCTGGGCGTGGGACCACAACCCGGCCGAGATCGCCGCGTTTGGCGCCAAGGGCATCATCCTGTCCGGTGGCCCGGAATCGACCACGCTGCCGGGTGCGCCGGCCGCGCCGCAGGAAGTGTTCGACAGCGGCCTGCCGATCTTCGGCATCTGCTACGGCATGCAGACCCTGGCCGCCCAGCTGGGCGGTGCCACCGAAGCGGCTGACCAGCGCGAATTCGGCCACGCCGAAGTGAACGTGATCAACCCGGATGCACTGTTCAAGGGCCTGAGCGACCACGGCGGCGAGCCGAAGTTGAATGTCTGGATGAGCCACGGCGACCACGTCTCCGTGGCACCGCCGGGCTTCACCATCACCGCCACCACCGACCGCATTCCGGTGGCCGCCATGGCCAACGAAGAAAAGCGCTGGTACGGCGTGCAGTTCCACCCGGAAGTGACCCACACCCTGCAGGGCCAGGCGCTGCTGCGCCGCTTCGTGGTGGACGTGTGCGGCTGCCAGACCCTGTGGACCGCCGCCAACATCATCGACGACCAGATCGCCCGCGTGCGCGAACAGGTGGGCGATGACGAAGTGATTCTGGGCCTGTCCGGCGGCGTCGATTCGTCCGTGGTGGCCGCGCTGCTGCACAAGGCCATCGGCGAAAAGCTGACCTGCGTGTTCGTTGATACCGGTCTGCTGCGCTGGCAGGAAGGCGACCAGGTGATGGCGATGTTTGCCGAGCACATGGGCGTGAAGGTGGTGCGCGTGAATGCCGCCGACCGTTACTTCAGCGCGCTGGAAGGCGTGAGCGACCCGGAAGCCAAGCGCAAGATCATCGGCAACCTGTTTGTTGAGATCTTCGACGAAGAGTCGAACAAGCTGAAGAACGCCAAGTGGCTGGCGCAGGGCACCATCTACCCGGACGTGATCGAGTCGGCCGGCAGCAAGACCGGCAAGGCGCATGTGATCAAGAGCCACCACAACGTGGGCGGCCTGCCGGAGCACATGAAGCTGGGCCTGGTGGAGCCGCTGCGCGAGCTGTTCAAGGACGAAGTGCGCCGCCTGGGTGTTGAGCTGGGCCTGCCGCGTACCATGGTCTACCGCCATCCGTTCCCGGGCCCGGGCCTGGGCGTGCGTATCCTGGGCGAAGTGAAGCGCGAGTACGCCGAACTGCTGGCCAAGGCCGATGCCATCTTCATTGATGAGCTGCGCAAGGCCGACCTGTACGACAAGACCAGCCAGGCGTTTGCCGTGTTCCTGCCGGTGAAGTCGGTGGGCGTGGTGGGCGATGCGCGGGCGTATGAGTGGGTGATTGCGCTGCGTGCGGTGGAGACGATCGACTTCATGACCGCGCATTGGGCGCATCTGCCGTATGAGTTCCTGGGGACGGTGAGCAACCGGATCATCAATGAGTTGCGGGGGGTGTCACGGGTGGTTTATGACATCTCGGGGAAGCCGCCGGCTACTATTGAGTGGGAGTGAATTTACGTCCTTCGAGGGCTATCGCCAGCTATCGAGAAACCAACGTAATGTGTTGATATTGAAAGAAATACGTCACGGCAGCTATCGGTAGCTATCGCCGGCCAGCAGAAAAAGTTGACGGTAGAGCTGACGGTAAAAATCGAGGCCGGATTAAGACACTCTCGTTCACTATTCAGACTTTTACCGTCTTTGACGGTAAAAGCCTTCTCGGGAAAGCTTGTTTCATGGGGCTTTCCGGGCATCAGCAGGTCTCCAGGTCCCTGACGGTAAAACCTGACGGTAAATCCGTCACATGCCGGAGGAAACCTCGATGCTGACCGACGCTGCACTACGCAATTTCAAACCTAAGTCCAAGATTTATAAGGCTTCTGACCGAGACGGGATGTACGTGACGGTATCGCCTGGCGGAACGATCACGTTCCGCTACGACTACCGGCTCCACGGCCGCCGCGAGACGCTGACCCTCGGACGCTATGGTCCAGGTGGCATCTCGCTGGCAATGGCGCGCGAACTGCTGCTGGACGCGCGCAAAGCCGTTCTCAAGGGTGTCTCGCCCGCGCTGGAAAAGCAGCGTGAGAAACGCCGGGTGGTCGCCATCAAGACCTTCGGCGCGGCGATGGAGACGTGGCTGGCCAACGCAAGGCTGGCCGACAGCACCCGCGCCATGCGCAAGCACATCATCGACCGGGACATCCTGCCGGTCTTCCAAAACCGCCTGCTGACCGAAATCCAGGCCGAAGACCTGCGGGCCTTGTGCAACAAGGTCAAGGAGCGTGGGGCGCCGGCCACGGCGGTACAGATTCGGGATATCGTGAAGCAGGTCTACATCTACGCCATCGCCCACGGTGAGAAGGTGGACAACCCCGCCGACAGCGTGGGCGCGGCCTCGATCGCCACCTTTGTGCCGAAAGATCGCGCCTTGTCGCCGCTGGAGATTCGGCTGTTCATGCAGCAGATGGAATCGGTGGCGACCTATCCGACCATCAAGCTGGCGCTGCGCTTGATCCTGCTGACGCTGGTACGCAAGAGCGAACTGATCCACGCCACCTGGAATGAGGTCGATTTCGAAAGCAAGACCTGGACGATTCCCAAGCAGCGGATGAAGGGGCGCAACCCGCACGTGGTCTATCTCTCGCGCCAGACGCTCGACATCTTCGTGACGTTGCACGCCTGCGCGGCGGGATCAAGGTTCGTTTTTCCGTCTCGCTATGACGCAGAGCGGTGCATGTCCAACGCCACTTTGAATCGCGTCACGGGGCTCGTGGTGGAGGCGGCAAAGACCAAGGGGCTGCCGCTCCAACCCTTCACCGTCCATGACCTGCGCCGCACCGGCTCGACGCTGTTGAACGAAATCGGCTTCAACCGCGACTGGATCGAGAAGTGCCTGGCGCACGAGGACGGGCGTTCCTCGCGCTCGGTTTACAACAAGGCCGAGTACGCCGAGCAGCGGCGCCACATGCTGCAAGAGTGGGCCAACCTTGTCGATGCCTGGGGCGGTGGGCAGACCTATGTGCCGAAGCTGTTGCCGGCGAACGTGGTGGTGCCGGCGTTAAGCGCGATAGCCTGAAACAGTGGCTTGGTTGTCACTTGACAACCAAGCCAATCATCCCCATACTGGAGATCATCGATGGCTCGTTCCCCTCATCCGAAGAATGAGGTCGAGGAAGCTCTCAGGCACGCCGAAGGGCAGGGCTGGCGCGTCGAAGTCGGCGGCAGCCACGCTTGGGGGCGGATGTATTGCCCTTACAACGATGAAGAATGTCGCTGCGGCGAGTTCTGCATCACCAGCGTATGGAGCACGCCGAAAAATCCCGGCAACCACGCGCGCGCCTTGCGGCGCGTCGTGGATAACTGCACTACACACCGGTCGCAGCGCGACGCTGACAATGGTGCCACGGAGTAGCGCGATGGAATACACCTTCACTCTGAAATATCAGCTCGCCGCCGACGACCGCGATGCGGATGCACTGGTGGAGCGCCTGGGCGAAGCCGGCTGCGACGATGCCTTGGTCGGCATTGGACAGCCGGGTCGGTTGGCGTTGGAATTCACCCGCGAGGCAGCGGATGCGGACGAGGCCGTGCGTAGCGCGCTGGCCGATGTGCGCTGCGCCGCGCCGACCGCGCGATTGATCGAAGTAGCGCCGGATCTGGTGGGTCTGACTGACGTGGCCGACATTGTTGGCGTGTCGCGGCAGAACATGCGCAAGCTGATGCTGGCGCATCCGGGCAGCTTTCCGGCGCCGGTGCATGAAGGCAGCGCGTCGATCTGGCATTTGGTGGACGTATTGGCGTGGTTGCAGGCCAAGGGCAGCTACTCGCTGGCCAAAGACGTGTTTGAGGTGGCGCGGGTGGCCTTGCAGGTCAACGTGGCGAAGGAGGGGCGGCGATTGCCGCGCTCGACATCCAAGGCACTGGAGGCTTTGATTGGGTGAGCGCCGCTGTTTGGCCTTATGCCTCGCTCGAACCCGCCCGGACAGGGCGGGTTTTTCGTAGGTGGACATCCGGTTTCGATACGCCGGTGCGCGGAGCCTGCTTTCGTTCTTCGACCCAGGCTTCCACGTCTGCCAAGTCCCATACGACGCAGCGTGGCGTCAGGTTGAAGCGGCGTGGGAACTCACCGCGACGCTCCATTTCGTAGATCGTCGTTTCGGCGAGGGGAACGATCTGCCGCAGTTCCTGCCGGCGAATGGTGCGACGAAAGGGAAGGACACTGCGCTTTGGAAATTGCGGCAAAGCCTCGTAGGCATCCGTGCCTGGCAAGGGGAGGCCGACATCGGTGCCGGCGGTATTGGGGGCTTGCGATAGCTGTTCCACCTCGGACTCCATGGTTCTGCTGCATGGAGACATGGTGAAGTTCAATACCTATCGGGACAACTTGCTGCGGCGTAGTGGAGCGGGTTCGATGTGGTATTTGGATGTTGCGTCCCGGCGTGCCGCCGTCGGGCTCGCGGGCTGTGCCCCGCGCTTCGTGCCGAATCGCGGCCATTCGGCTTTGATCCCTGACGCCTTCGGCCCGGCTCGTTGATCCGTGCCTGCGCGCTGCGCTTGCTCAACGGCGGGTGTGTGCAGTGGGCGGGGTGTGGGCGGTCTTGCTGTTCCCTTCACCATATCACGGCGTCCTCGCCGTCAAGGGCGGCGCGCGCTTGTGCGCGCTTGCGTCCTGGCGGCCGTCTGCGACCCCTGACTGCTTGCGCTGCGCCGTGCTGGCGACGGTTCCGGGCAATTCCGCCCGAGCAACCGGAGCACGATCATGTCGCAACTGTCTTTTTCCTCGTTCGATACCTCACTGATGGTGCGTGATGCGCAGGGCCGCTACCTGCTGGCGACGACTGACCAGATTCTGGAGGCCGCGCGCCAGGCTATCGAGCACAAGATGCAGCGCGGTGCGTCATTCAGTTCGCCGGTGGCGGTCAAGGAGTACCTGCGCGCCAAGCTGGCTGGGTTCGAGCACGAGGTGTTCGCCGTGCTGTTCCTGGATACGCACCATTGCTTGATCGAATATGCCGAGATGTTTCGAGGCACCATCGATAGCGCATCGGTGTATCCGCGCGAAGTGGTCAAGCAGGCGCTGCGGCTCAATGCGGCGGCGGTCATCGTTTCGCACAACCACCCGAGCGGGAATCCTGAGCCGAGCGCGGCCGACAGAGCACTGACCCAGCGGCTCAAGGAGGCGCTGGCACTTGTGGACGTTCGCATTCTGGATCACATCATCGTCGCGGGCGGCAACACCACATCATTCGCCGAACGCGGCCTGATCTGACCAAGGGGGCTTCGGCCCCCTTTTTTGCTGCGTCCGGTGGCGCAACTCCGGCCCGCGCGGGCCTGCGCGCTTCGCTTGCCGAGAACCGGGGAACGTGAAGGTGCAAGGGAGGCGGTCTTGCTGTTCCCTTCATCGTGCCACGGCGTGCTCGCCGTCAAGGGCTGCGCGCCGATGGCGCTTGCGTCCTGGCGGCCGTCGTTGACCCCTGACTGCTTGCGCTGCGCCGTGCCCCGGAAGGGTCGGGCAACTCCGCCCGGCAACCTTTCAGGAGTTCACCATGAACAACGCACTCATCACTGACGAGCAGCGCGTCGTGCTGCTGGCCAATGGCCGCAAATCACTGGAGAACCCGGACTTCGATCCGGCGCCCGTGGTCAAGCTGTTCACGCCGGATGCCGGCGCGACCTGGCTGCTGACCGAGATTGATCCCGACGACCACGACCACGCCTTTGGTCTTTGCGACCTGGGCCTGGGGATGCCGGAAATCGGCTGGGTTAGCCTGGGCGAACTGGCGACCGTGCGCGGCGGGCTGGGCCTGCCAATCGAACGTGACCTGTCTTTCCGGGCCGAAAAGCGGTTGAGCGCCTATGCGCGTGATGCGCGCCTGGCCGGGCGAATCGTCCAATGATTTGCGAGGGGCGTCGCAAGAAGCCCCGTTCAAGGTCTCAGCAGATCCGGCAGGCAGTCGGCGAATGCCGGCTGGATCTTGCTCACCGGCTTGGCCACGGCTTCATCGCCGGTGAGGACAGCCATCGTCATGCCGGTCATGGTCGTCAGACCGTTCGAGCTGCGCAGCACTTGCAGCGCAAGATCGACCGGGAAGCCGTCGGCACTACGCCGCAGCGGATGAATGCCGCCATGCACGAATGAGTTCATGCCGTGCCAGGTCACATCCTTGAAGTGCAACAGCATCTGGTGCGCGGCTGCCGGCGCGCCTTGTCCGACTCGCTTGCCGATCTGCTCAATCATTTCGCTGGCGCCAGGCAAGTTCTTGGCTGCCTGTTCGCTCTGCTGCGTCAGTGGCGCCAGCAACTTGTCGATCGCTGCGTCGCTAGCTGCGTAGAGCAGCCACATTGCCCGTGTCAGGGCCTCGAACTGCAGGCGCATGAGGCCGACGGCAGACGTGGGCAGTCGCAGCGACATCAACGCTCGCATTGCCGCCGCATGTTCCATAGCCACCAAGCACATGCCGAGGGCTGATTCGCCACGGGGCGATCCATCGAACTCGGCATTGCCCAGCAATTCATCCAGCCGTTCGTGCAAGGCATTGGAGCGGTGAAGCATGTGCTCCAAAGGGTCGTCGTTGTTGAGGATGGTTTCTTCCATAGAGGGATGGTAGGACGGTCGTGCGTCCCCGGCCAAGCAGACATGGCCGGTCGCGCTGTCGTGCTTCGCATCGAGCCGCCTGCGGCGTCTCGCCC
>NZ_JASJSQ010000136.1:0-10293 GCF_030236855.1 Stenotrophomonas maltophilia group sp. Smal13 | reverse complement strand
GCAGTCGGGGCGGCGGCGGGTGCAGCCGCCTCCTGGGAGCAGCCGGCGGCCAGGGCCACGGCCAGCGGAAGAAGCATCAGCGGATTACGCATGAATCGGGACCGTTACGGGGATCAGACCCCCAATGGTAACTCCCTCCGGCCCCGCAGGCGTTGCGCGGTGCGGGGTAATGGCGGCCGGGGCCGATCCTGCGCCTCCGGCGCATGCCAACCAAGGTTGGCTTCTACAGGTAGGTGCCAACCTTGGTTGGCACGGATGTGTCAGCGCCCGGTGCAGGCGTGTGCCAACCAAGGTTGGCACCCACCAGGGCAGGGCTTACAGCTTGTAGCCGGAGTGGATCGAAACAATGCCGCCGGTCAGGTTCTTGTAGTGGCAGCGCTCGAAGCCGGCCTGCCCCATCATCGCCTTCAGCTCATCCTGCGGCGGGTGCTTGCGGATGCTCTCGGCCAGGTACTGGTAGCTGTCCGAATCGTTGGCGAACAGCTTGCCCAGCTTGGGCAGGATCTTGAACGAGTGGAAGTCGTAGATCGGCTTGAACCAGTCCGCGGTGACTTCGGAGAACTCCAGCACGCGGGCCTGGCCGCCCACCTTCAGCACGCGGTACATCTCGCGCAGGCCGGCATCCTTGTCAGTCACGTTGCGCAGGCCGAAGGCGATGGTGACCAGGTCGAAGCTGTTGTCCGGGAACGGCAGGGCTTCGGCATTGCACTGCACGTAGTCCAGGCCGAGCACCAGGCCGCGGTTGGTCAGGCGGTCACGGCCGACCGACAGCATGCCGGCGTTGATGTCGCCCAGCACCACCGAGCCCTCGGCGCCAACGCGCTCCTTCAGCAGGGCGGCGATATCGCCGGTGCCGCCCGCCAGGTCGAGCACGCGGTCGCCCGGCTTCACCTGCGCGGTGGCCACGTAGTAGCGCTTCCACGCCCGGTGCACGCCCAGGCTCATCAGGTCGTTCATCAGGTCGTAGTTGCGCGCGACCGAGGTGAACACCTGGCCGACCAGCTTCTGCTTGTCCTTGGCGGCGACGTCGCGGAACCCGAAATGGGTGGTACCGGCTTTGTAGGGGGATTCGCTCATGGCCCCGATTATCGCACCGCCGGGGGCCAGCGGCACCCCCTGCCCGTATCATGGCGGGCCACGACTTACCGGAGCCCCGCATGATCACCACGCCCGACTACCAGGCCCTGCTGCAGACCGCCATCGCCGAAGCCCGCCAGGGCCTGGCCGAGGGTGGCGTGCCGATCGGCGCGGCGCTGTACCACAACGACGGCCGCCTGCTCGGCTGCGGCCACAACCGCCGCGTGCAGGAAAGCGACCCGTCGGTGCATGGCGAGACCGATGCGTTCCGCAAGGCCGGCCGCCAGCGCCGTTACCAGGACACCATCATGGTCACCACCCTGGCGCCGTGCTGGTACTGCTCGGGCCTGGTGCGCCAGTTCAACATCGGCACCGTGGTGGTGGGCGAATCGCGCACCTTCCAGGGCGGCATCGACTGGCTGCGCGAGAACGGCGTCAACGTGATCGACCTGGACAGCCAGGAATGCGTGGACCTGCTGGGCGGCTTCATTGCGCAGTACCCGGAGATCTGGAACGAAGACATCGGTGAATGATCACCACGCAGTGTGCTGTTGAACCCGCTTAATGAACGCTTCAGTGCCGGCACGCCCTAGTGCCGGCAGCGTTTGCGGCCAATGCCGTGAACCTGTGCACAGTCAGCTGCGCTGCGTGCACACGCTGCGGTAACACCCCACCCGGCTGCCGCGCCTAGGGTGGGGTTACCGGGACTTCCTTCCCCCGGCGGAGCCAGCCATGTGCGCGCACGCCGTACGCCCCACGCCCGACCCGATCCTCGACGCCATCCGCAAGCGCCTGCAGCAGCAGTACGCGCTGCACCAGCGTGGAGCACTGTTCTGGACTGCCTACCAGGGCCTGCAGCTGGAACTGGTGCGCGGTCACCCGCTCGACCATGAGCGCCTGTGCAATGCAATGGCCGACATGGCCGAAGACCTCGGCGCGGTCGAGCATGCGCAACTGGTAGGCAATCGCAACGCCGGCTGCACATCGCGCTGACGCGGCTTCCACTGCCCCATCGGCCACACTCGGATGAACCCCCACTCCCTCTCCACTCAACCGAACTGGATTGTCATGCACGCCGAAGTTCCCACCATTCCCCCGGTCATCAACGTTGACGCCGAGCTTGACCACTGGCGCCGCCAGCATGCCGACGGCGCACTACCGCACAACTCGTTCGGCTCCTACGTGCCGTGGATCAAGTTCGCCTGTGATTCGCTGATCACCCAGCCGCGCGCCAGCAATGCGCAGCGCGACGAGATGTTCCAGACCCAGTACGCCCTGCAGATCATGCCGCGCCTGAGCGAAGCCCAGGCCCGCGAATTCGTCGACCGTTGCTGGCAGCACGTCTACCAGACCAGCCCGGTGCGCCTGCAGGACGCCCCGCGCCTGCGCGCCTGAGCTGCACAGCCCCTGCACGAGCCGCTGCCGATCATCCTCGTCACCTGAGTGGGACGACGACGATGAAAGCACGCAACCTGTTCAATACGATCGCCAAGAAGGCCGCGGCCGCCACCGGCTCGCCGTGGACCTTCCTGGCCGCGGTAGCGATCGTGGTGATCTGGGGCATCAGTGGCCCGGTATTCGGTTTCAACGACACCTGGCAGCTGGTGATCAACACCGGTACCACCATCATCACCTTCCTGATGGTGTTCCTGATCCAGCACACGCAGAACGCAGATACCGCCGCGATGCAGATCAAGCTGGACGAGCTGATCCGCGCGACGGCCGAAGCCAACAACGAACTGTTGGATCTGGAAGAACTGGACGAGGAGCGGCTGGAAGAGATCCGGCGCGAGTACGAGCAGATGGCGCGCGAAGCTGGCGACGCGCTGGCGCGTGTGCGCGCCTGCCATGGCCTGCGCCGGGATGATGAAGCGGTGTAACGGTAGCGCCACCTGCTCTGGTAGGTGCCAACCTTGGTTGGCACCTACCAGAAGCACTGCTTACCCGCGCTCGTGCCAGCCGCCGCCCAGCACCTTGTACAGGGTGATGCGGTTGGCCTGCTGGGCCAGTTGCGCCTGCAGCTGGGTCTGCTGCGCGTTGTAGGCGGTACGGCGCGCATCAAGCAGGGTCACGAAGCTGTCCAGGCCAGCGTCGTAGCGTGCCTGCGACAGGCGGTTGGCCTGTTCGGCCGCTTCCACCAGGCGCTGCTGTGAACTCACCTGCTCATCCAGGCTGACGTTCAACGCCAGCGCATCGGCGGTTTCGCGGAAGCCCACCTGGATCGACTTCTCGTACTGCGCCAGCGCAATGTCACGGTCCGCATTGGCGATGGCCAGATTGGCGCGCAGCTTGCCGCCCTGGAAGATCGGCAGCGTGATCTTCGGCAGGAAGCTCCACACGCGGGTCCCGCTGTCGAACAGGTTGGACAGTTCGCTCGAACCACTACCGATGCTGCCGGTCAGCGAGATGCTCGGGAAGAACGCCGCGCGTGCCGCACCGATGTTGGCGTTGGCCGCCAGCAGCTGGTGTTCGGCGGCCATGATGTCCGGGCGCTGCAGCAACACGTCGCTGGGCAGGCCGGCCGGCGGCGGTGCCAGTGCCAGCAGCTGCGGTTCGATGCTGTCCGGCAGCAGTGCCGGATCCAACTGGCCACCGGCCAGCAGCGCCAGCGCATTGCGGTCCTGGGCCAGCTGGCCACGCAGACGTGCAGCATCCGTACGTGCGGTCTCGACCAGGGTACGGGTCTGGGTCAGCTCCAGCGCCGAACTGCCACCACGCTCGTGGCGGGCCTCGGCCAGACGCAGCGAATCCTCGTAGGTCTTCAGCGTGGCATCGGCGATCTTCAGCCGCTGCGCATCAGCCCCGTAGGTCAGCCACGCCGTGGCGGTCTCGGCCACCAGGCTCAGCTGCGCGTTGCGGCGGTTGGCGGCCACGGCGAAGTACTGCTGCAGGGCTGCTTCACTGAGATTGCGCACGCGGCCAAACAGATCCAGTTCGAACTCGGCTACGCCAACACCGGCGGTGAACTGCTCGGTGACACCGGCGTCGGTACCACGGCGGTCCATCTGGCCGGTGACTGCCACGCCGGGCACACGGTCGGCGCGCTGTACGCGGTACTGGCCGCGCGCGCGTTCAACGTTGAGTACGGCCACGCGCAGGTCGCGGTTGTTCTGCAGCGACTGGTCGATCACCTGCTGCAGGCGCGCATCGGTGAAGAAGTCGCGCCAGCCGACGGCGGCGACATCGGCCACCTCGCCCTGCGCGGCCTCGGCCGGCCACTGCGCCGGAATGGCCGGAGCAACGGCGGTGTTCTTCGGCACCAGGGTGGAGCAGCCGGCGAGCGCGAGCGCGGCGGCAATGGAAAGAAACAGGGATGCACTTTTCATGGGAATGACTTCCATCGGTACTGCCGGATGGCAGGAGGTAGTGCCGGCCGCTGGCCGGCAACCTCGTTGGATTCACATCACGCGGGCAGTAGGTGCCGGCCAGCGGCCGGCACTACCGTTTCAGGTCACGTCGTGGACTTGCGCTTGAACACGCGCTGCACCACCACGAAGAACAGCGGCACGAAGAACACGCCGAGCACGGTGCCGACGATCATGCCGCCGAGCACACCGGTGCCGATCGCCTGCTTGGCACCGGAGCCGGCACCGGTGGAGATTGCCAGCGGCACCACGCCCATGCCGAAGGCCAGCGAGGTCATCACGATCGGGCGCAAGCGGTCGCGCACGGCGTGCATGATCGACTCGATCAGGCTGGCCCCCTTCTCCAGGTTTTCCTTGGCGAACTCGACGATCAGGATCGCGTTCTTGCTGGTCAGGCCCACCGTGGTCAGCATCGCCACCTGGAAGTAGATGTCGCGCTCCAGGCCCTTGAAGGTGTTGGCCAGCACCGCGCCGAGGATACCCAGCGGGGCCGCCAGCAGCACCGCGGTCGGCACGCTCCAGCTTTCATACATCGCGGCCAGGCACAGGAACACGATCATCAGCGACAGCGTGTACAGCAGCGGCGTCTGCGAGCCGGCCTGGCGTTCCTGGTAGGACATCGCCGTCCACTCGATGCCGAAGCCCGCCGGCAGCTGCTTGGCCAGCTGTTCGATCTCGGCCATGGCATCACCGGACGCGACACCCGGGGCCGGTTCGCCCTGGATTTCCATCGCCGACACACCGTTGTAGCGCTCAAGACGCGGCGAACCGTAGTCCCAGTGCTTGGTGGCGAACGCGCTGAACGGCACCATCTCGCCCTTGTCGTTCTTCACGGACCACAGATCGAAGTCCTCCGGCACCATGCGGAACGGCTGGTCGGCCTGCACGAACACACGCTTGACGCGGCCACGATCGACAAAGTCGTCGATGTACGAGCTGCCCCATGCGGCGGCCAAGGTACCGTTGATCTGGTCGATCGACAGCCCCAGCGAGGTCGCCTTGGCTGCATCGATGTCGATGCGGAACTGCGGCGTGTCTTCCTGGCCGTTCGGGCGCACGTTGGCCAGCTTCTTGCTGCCGGCGGCGAGGCCCAGCAGCTGGTTGCGCGCGGCCACCAGTGCCTCGTGGCCCTGGCCGCTGTTGTCCTTCAGGAAGAAGGTGTAGCCCGACGCGGTACCCAGTTCCGGAATGGCCGGCGGCGGGAAGGCGAAGATAAAGGCATCCTTGATCTGGCCCAGTGCCGCCATGGCGCGACCGGTGATCGGCATCACGCCATTGTCGGCGTCACGCTCGCTCCAGTCCTTCAGCTTGACGAATGCCATGCCCGCGTTCTGGCCCATACCGGCGAAGCTGAAGCCCTGCACCGAGAACACCGAGTCCACCGCATCCTTCTCGTTCTGCAGGAAGTGGTTTTCCAGTGCCGCGATCGATTCCAGCGTACGTTCCTGGGTGGCACCGACCGGCGCCTGCACCAGCGCCATCAGCACGCCCTGGTCTTCGTTGGGCAGGAACGAGCTGGGCAGGCGCACGAACAGCACGCCCATCAGCACGAACAGTGCCGCCACGATGCCCATGAAGCGCCACGGACGGTGGATGATGCCGCGCACGCCGCGCTGGTAGCTTTCGCTGGTGCGGTCGAAGCCGCGGTTGAAACCGTTGAAGAAACGACCGGACCAGCCCTTGTGTGCGACGTGGTGCTCACCCTTCTTCAGCGGCTTGAGCATCGTCGCGCACAGCGCCGGGGTCAGCACGATCGCGACCAGCACCGACAGCGCCATCGCCGAAACGATCGTGGCCGAGAACTGGCGGTAGATCACGCCTGTGGAGCCGCTCATGAAGGCCATCGGCACGAACACCGCCGACAGCACCAGGCCGATACCCACCAGCGCGCCGGTGATCTGGCCCATCGACTTGCGGGTGGCCTCAAGCGGCGACAGTCCTTCCTCGGACATGATGCGCTCGACGTTCTCCACCACCACGATGGCATCGTCCACCAGCAGGCCGATCGCCAGCACCATCGCGAACATGGTCAGCATGTTCACCGAGAAGCCCAGCATCGCCAGCACGCCGAAGGTACCCAGCAGCACCACCGGCACGGCGATGGTCGGGATCAGGGTGGCGCGGAAGTTCTGCAGGAACAGGTACATCACCACGAACACCAGCACGATCGCTTCGATCAGGGTCTGCACCACGCCCTTGATCGACACGCGCACGAACGGGGTGGTGTCGTACGGGATCTCGGCCTTCAGGCCGGCCGGGAAGAAGCTCTTCATGTCCTGCAGCGCGGCATCCACGCCGGCCGCGGTATCCAGCGCGTTGGCGCCGGTGGCCAGGGTGACCGCCAGGCCGCTGGCCGGCTGGCCGTTGTAGCGGGTGACGAAGTCGTAGGACTCTGCACCCAGTTCGACACGGGCGACATCGCCCAGGCGCAGCTCGGCACCGTCCTGCGCGCCGCGCACGATGATGTTGCGGAACTGTTCCGGGGTCTGCAGGCGCGACTGCGCATTGATGGTGGCGTTGAGCTGCTGGCCCTTGATCGACGGCGCGCCGCCGAGCTGGCCGATGGCCACCTGGGCGTTCTGTGCCTTGACTGCTGCGGTCACTTCCGCAACGGACAGGCCGTAGGTGTGCAGCTTGTTCGGGTCCAGCCAGATACGCATGGCGTACTTGCCACCGAACACCTGGATGTTGCCCACGCCCGGCACGCGGCTCAGACGGTCGACGACATTGGAACCAACGTAGTCGGCGATGTCGTTGGCGTCCATGCTGCCGTTCTCGGACACGAACGCGATGACGTTCAGGAAGCCCGAGCTGGACTTGGCCACGTTGATGCCCTGCCGCTGCACTTCCTGCGGCAGCAGCGGCATGGCCAGCTGCAGCTTGTTCTGCACCTGCACCTGGGCGATGTCCGGGTTGGTGCCGCTCTCGAAGGTCAGGGTGATGGTGGCCTGGCCGTTGGACGAGCTGTTGGAGGAGAAATAGATCAGGCCATCAAGGCCCTTCATGTTCTGCTCGATGATCTGCGTCACCGAGTCCTCGACCACCTTGGCCGATGCACCCGGGTAGGTGGCGCTGATTTCCACCGCCGGCGGTGCGACGTTGGGGTACATCGAGACCGGCAGCTTGAACAGGGCCAGGCCGCCGGCGAGCATGATGATGATGGCGATCACCCATGCAAAGATGGGTCGATCGATGAAAAAGCGTGCCATGGGGTTCTCCGCTTACTTCGCGTCGCCGGCCGGAGCGGCAGGCTGGGCGGCCGCTGCCGGCTTGGCCGGAGCAGCGCCCTTCTCGGTGGCCTTGACCGGCATGCCGGGGCCGATCTTCTGCAGGCCTTCGACAATGACCTTGTCGCCGGCCTTCAGACCGTCCTCGACCAGCCACTTGTCGCCGACCGTGCGGCTGACCTTGACCGGGCGCACTTCGACCTTGTTGTCCTTGTCGACCACCATCGCGGAGGTGTCACCCTTCGGATCGCGGGCGATGCCGGCCATCGGCACCAGCACTGCATCGCTGCGCACGCCGCCGCCGATCACCGCGCGCACGTACGTGCCCGGCATCAGCAGGCCGTCCGGATTGTCCACCTTCACGCGCAGGCCGAAGCTGCCAGTGGCCGGGTCGACGCTGACTTCGGAGAACTCCAGCGTGCCCTTGTGCTCGAAGGTGCTGCCGTCTTCCATCAGGATGCTGACCGGCAGCGTCTGGTTGTCCTGCAGGCGGCCCGCGGCCAGCTCGCGGCGCAGCTGCAGCAGCTCGGCCGAGGACTGGGTCAGGTCGACATAGATCGGGTCCAGCTGCTGCACGGTGGCCAGCGCATTGGCCTGGCCGGCGCTGACCAGCGCACCCTGGGTGACGCTGGACTTGCCGATGCGGCCGCTGATCGGCGCGGTGATGCGGGCGTAGCCCAGAGTGACGTTGGCCGCATCCAGCGAGGCCTTGGCGGCGCCGACGTCGGCCTCGGCCTGCTTCTGCGCGGCCACCGCGTTTTCCAGGTCCTGCTGGCTGACCGCATCAACCTTGGCCAGCTCGGTGATGCGCTTGGCGCTCAGGCGCGCGGCGTTGGCGGTGGCCTCGGCACGCGCCAGCTGGGCACGGGCACTGTTGGCCTGTGCGCGGTAGCTGGCGTCCTCGATCTGGTACAGCGGCTCGCCGGCCTTGACCATGCCGCCCTCGGTGAACAGACGCTTGGCGACGATGCCGTTGACCTGCGGACGCACTTCGGCGACCAGGAAGGCGTTGGTACGGCCCGGCAGCTCGCGGGTGAGGCCCACGGTCTCGGACTTCAGCGTGACCACGGTGACGTCACCCGGGCCCTGTTCGGGGGCCTGGGGTTGGCCGCCGCAGGCAGCCACGGTCGCGGCGATTGCCAGCGACAGTGCAAAGGGTCGGATTCGGCTCAGCAACATGACGGAAAGGCTCTTGAAGGAAAGGGTCTCAGCCAGCGCTGATACGGCGGACCCTCCACCAGCGAAGGTGAAGACCGTGCGAACAGCGCCCACCCGGGTGGAGTGGGAGCCGGACGGGCCTGCCACGCACACGACGGGAATGATGGGTGCGAAATATACATACATGCTTGTTTGTTTGTAAACCGGTACAATTCAGCCACGTTTCACCCGCACTCGTACCCACACCCATGGCCCGCAAGACCAAAGAGGACACCCAGGCAACCCGGGAAGGCATCCTTGACGCCGCCGAAGCCTGCTTCCATGAACACGGCGTGGCCCGTACCACGCTGGAGATGATCGGTGCCCGCGCCGGCTATACCCGTGGCGCGGTGTACTGGCACTTCAAGAACAAGAGCGAGGTGCTGGCCGCGATCGTCGAACGGGTGCACCTGCCCTTCATGCAGGAACTGGAGCGCACCTCCACCGACCAGCGCGACACACCGGTGCACGACCTGCGCGCAGTGATGATCCACTCGTTCATCGAGCTGTCCGAGGACGAACGCCTGCGCAAGACCATGGAGATCATGCTGCGCAGCGACGCCTCGGCCGATACCAAGGTGCTGACCGAAATGCAGCAGGCCGGCTTCCGCGATGCGCTGGACCGGATGGAGCGCGCCCTGCGCCGCGCCCGCGATCTGGGCCAGCTGCGCGAAGGCGCCGACCCGAAGATCGCCACGCGCATGCTGCACGCCACTGTGCTGGGCGTGCTGCACGGCGCGATGGTCGAACCGGAACTGATGGACCTCAAGCGCGACGGCATGCTCGCGCTGGACATGACCCTGGCCGCCTACGTGAAAGAAGGCGTGTTCGTGCCCGGAACGGTGCCCGAGCCGCTGCCGGAAGCATGAGCGGCATTGCTGCCGCCACTGCGGCACTGCACGATCTCTACCTGCCCGCAGGGCTGCAGTTGACCGGACCGATCGTGGCGGAAGCGGAAAGCGCAGAGTACGGTGCCTGCCGCTTTACCCTTGAGGGTCACAGCATCGTGTTCCGCGTCGCGAAGATCACCCCCACCAAGACCGGCCAGTTCGTAACCCTGTGGAAGCGCCCCGCCCCCGGTTCTGATATCGCTCCATTGGATGCAGCCGATGCTGTGCACTTCGTGGTGATCGCGGTCTTCGACGGAACACAGCGCGGGCAGTTCATCTTCAGTCGTGACCTGCTGATCGAGCGCGGCGTGATGTCGCGCGATGGCGAGGGCGGAAAGCGCGCCCTCCGTGTCTATCCGCCGTGGAGCACGCCGACCGCAAAGGACGCGATCCGGACCCGGCAGTGGCAGCTTCGTTGCTTCCTGCCCACCGGCGCCGATGTCTCCGCCTCCGCCGGTGATCGATTACGCTCACTGTTGGGTTGAACCCGGCGGACCTTCCCTTTTCTGGACGCATCGTGATGATCCTGGACAACGT